>CACYKE010000009.1 GCA_902774925.1 uncultured Prevotellaceae bacterium
GAACGGTCTTGGCAAGGACGCTGCCCAGATCATCAGCCGTATCAACGGTTTCACCTATGTACAGACTCAGTTCGACTACTTCACCTCTGAGCTGAAGGTGGTTAAGGAGGTTGCTTATGGCAACAACCCCAGCCGTCTGAAGGTAAAGTGCTATGGTGCTGACGATGTTCGTGAGGGTGTCGCTATCCTGTGGAAGGAGAACGTTGATGTGTCTATCACGGGTAACTCAACGAACCCCACTCGTTTCCAGCACCCCGTAGCAGGTACTTATAAGAAGGAGCGCGTGCTCGCTGGCAAGCCCTACTTCTCTGTAGCTTCCGGTGGTGGTACGGGTCGTACCCTGCACCCAGACAACATGGCTGCCGGTCCTGCTTCTTACGGTATGACTGACACCCTTGGTCGTATGCACTCTGACGCTCAGTTCGCAGGTTCTTCTTCTGTTCCTGCTCACGTTGAGATGATGGGCTTCCTGGGTATTGGTAACAACCCGATGGTAGGTGCTACTGTGGCTATCGCCGTAGCTATCGACCTCGCTTTGAACAAAAAGTAAGCAATCCGCTTCAAAATAAAATGCCCGCCAGAATTTCTGACGGGCATTTTTGTTATTACATTGCTGCGTGGTAGTTATACAATCTTGCTATGTTCAAGCAATACTCAGTGTAAGCTTCACTCTTCAGCCATTTGTTAATCAACTTTTTCATAATCTTTTTACCTTTCTTTACTTTACTCGGAACGGTGTGTTGAGCCGTCCTACTTAAATACTTTGTTATCCTTTTTTTTGTTATCCTTGCCGCACCGCTGTGCAGCCCTTGTTATCTTTTGACGATGCAAAGTTAGGAAGAATTTTCGTACAAAACAAGGAAAATAGCAAATTGTTTGCGCACACAGTCTATTTGTTGACCTGTGTCAATTACGCTCTTTTGTCGTAAAAACGGAATTATTTTTTGTTATGGGTGACCGCTTCGCGCATCTCTTTCAGCAAATCTGAGGCGAAGATGAAGTCCGTTAGGCGCTTGTTTGTCGAGCCCATGATGTCGCCCGAAACACCCTGCCATTCCTTGTGGCCTTCGTAGATGAAGATGATGTTTTCGCCAATACCCATCACCGAATTCATGTCATGGGTATTGATGATGGTCGTCATGTTGAATTCCCGAGTGATGGAGTGCAGCAGTTCGTCAATCACCAGCGATGTCTTGGGGTCGAGACCGCTGTTCGGCTCGTCGCAGAACAGGTATTTGGGGTTCAGGGCTATGGCGCGGGCAATGGCCACACGTTTCTGCATACCGCCGCTGATCTCGCCAGGATATTTCTCTTCCGCACCCACGAGGTTCACGCGGTCCAGACAGTCCATCGCGCGCTTTTGCCGTTCGCGCAGGTTCATCGACGAGAACATATCCAGCGGAAACATCACGTTCTCCAGTACCGTCAGCGAGTCAAACAAGGCGGCACTTTGGAATATCATACCCATCTCGCGACGCATCATCACCTTCTCCTTCTTCGACATCTTCACAAAGTCGCGCCCGTCGTATAGTATCTGGCCTTCCGTGGGCTCAAACAGTCCCACGAGGTTCTTCATCAGCACCGTCTTTCCCGAGCCGCTCTGTCCGATGATAAGGTTCGTCTTGCCGTCCTCGAACACCGTCGAGATGTCCTTCAACACCTCGATATCGTCGAAACGCTTGTATAGGTTCTTGACTTCTATCATGACAGCAGCTGCGTTAGGAATACGTCACTAAAGAGAATCAGCACGCTCGAGGTCACGACGGCATCCGTTGAGGCTTTGCCGACGTTGACGGAACCGCCCTCTACGGTATAGCCGCAGTAGGAGGGCACGGCGGAGATGATAAAGGCGAAGAAGAGGCTCTTGATGATACTCATCCACATAAACCACGACTTAAACTGATGCTGCAGTCCCAGCGTCAGGTCGTCAGGCACGATGATATGTCCGACGTATGCCGTGCCGTAAGCACCGACGATGCCCAGTGCACTGGAGAAGATAACCAGCAACGGCATGATGGTAATCATTCCCATGATTTTCGGCAGTATCAGGTAGCACGCCGAGTTGACACCCATGATGTCCAGCGCGTCAATCTGTTGTGTCACGCGCATAGTGCCAATCTCCGAGGCGATGTTCGAACCCACCTTACCAGCCAGTATCAGACACATGATGCTCGACGAGAACTCCAGCAACATGATTTCGCGCGTGGTATAGCCGCTCACCCATCGTGGCATCCAGGGCGACTGGATGTTCAGCTTCATCTGGATGCAGATGACGGCTCCGATGAAAAACGAGATGAGTAGCACTATACCAATCGAGTTGATGCCCAGCTGTTCCATCTCCTTCACGTACTGTTTCCAGAACATACGGAAGCGTTCAGGAACGCTAAACGTACGCCCCATCAGTATGAGAAATTGGCCGAACATTGTCAGCCACCGGTGCAGAATCTTTATCATTTCGGGTACAAAGGTAGTGCAAATCGAGCGAAATACAAAGAAAAAAACGATTTTTTTCTTTTATTTCCGAGATGCCGCCTATCTTCTCCAAGGGAGAAAGTTACAAATTAGTGCGCAAAATGCAAAACTTTTTTTGTTTTTTCATCGGAAAGTGCTACCTTTGCACCCGTTAATCACATTAACTTTGCATTTTGATTCATTTATGAATACCATTTTCATCGTTTTGCCGATATTGACGCTCCTGATGTTTGACCTGGGTCTCGCCTTGCGTCCTGCCGATTTCCGTTTGCTCGCAGAACGTCCGAAGGCCGTGTTCGTCGGACTGACCGGTCAGATTCTGCTCCTGCCCCTCATTGCGTGGGCGGTAGCCAGTGGTTTCCACTTAGCACCCTTGTTTTTCCTGGGTGTCATGCTCATCGCGTGCAGTCCGGGCGGCAGTTCCAGCAATGTCTTCTCCATGCTTGCCGGTGGTGATGTCGCGTTGTCCGTATCACTGACGGCCTTTAGCAGCATCATCACGCTGTTTACAGGTCCGATGGTCATGGACTTTGCCACCAGTCTTGTCGGCACCGAGATGAGCGGCATCCATCTGCCCGTCGGCAACCTGTTGGTACAGAACATCGTGCTGATGGCAGTACCCATCGCCATCGGACTCGCCATTGCCGTGCGCAACGAACGGCTCGCCGAGCGCATGCATAACGTATTGAAGCGCCTTGCCTTCCCCTGTCTCATCCTCTTGGCAACGGTGTTCTTCATCCAGAATCGCGACATCATTATCCGCGAATTTCCCCAGCTCGGACTCTCTGTTACCGTCCTCATCCTGTTGTCGATGGGCGGAGGCGTCCTGCTCTCGTGGCTCATGCGTCTCAACGGTCGTGAACAGCGCACCATCATCATCGAGATTGGCATGCAGAATGCTGCGCAGGCCATTACCGTTGCCAGCAGTCCCTTCGTCTTCGCCAACGACGTGATGGCCGTTCCCGCCATCATCTATGCGCTGATGATGAACGTCGTCCTGCTGACCTACGTCGCAGTGGTGAAAAAGCTTAAAACAGCTTAGAATTTGTATTCCACGAAGGCCTCCATGGCCTCGTAGCATGCCAGTCCCAGGTCGTCGTACTGCTTGGCGGTGGCGCGGTTGCGGTCTTCGGCACGTTGCCAGAACAGCCTGTCGTCGTTGCCGAGAAATGGTGCCCCCTCCATCTGACTCTGGTGGCGCAGGATGGCGTTACGCTTCTCGTGCAGCTCCTCCGGACTCATCGGCACGCACATCTCGATATCCTCTATCTCCCATTCCGCCCACGCCCCGCGGTACATCCATACGCGGCAGTCGCTGAGCCATTCCGCTCCCGCCTTCTTCTCCTCGTCTATGGCCGCCAGCACGGCGTCGGTACACGTGCGGTGCGTCCCGTGCGGGTCTGCCAGGTCGGCCGCCACGTAAATCTGGTGCGGCTGTATCTGTTGCAGCAGTTCTTCGATTATCCTTACGTCACGTTCCGCCAGGGGCAGCTTCTCTATCTTGCCACTCTCGTAGAACGGCAAGTCAAGGAAGTGTATGTGGTCTTTCTTGATACCGTTGTACCCACAGGCGTTGCGCGCCTCGCCACGACGGATAAGTCCCTTGATGGCCAGCACGTCGCGATTGTCCAGGTCGCCCTCCTGCTTCCGTTTCAGAAATTCCAGGACACTCTTGCTGTAGTGCTTCACGATTTCGTCGCTGCCGTTGGCAAACAACTCGTTGAAGGCGCGGATGAAGTGCATATACAGCCTCACCTCCTCGTCCGCCACGGCAATGTTTCCCGACGTCTCGTAGGCTATGTGTACGTCGTGCTGCTGTTGCATCAGGCGTCGGATGGTACCCCCCATCGATATCACGTCGTCGTCGGGATGTGGCGAGAACACGATGACGCGCTTAGGGTAGGGCTGTGCCCGTTCCGGTCGTGTCGAGTCGTCCGCATTGGGCTTGCCTCCCGGCCATCCGGTGATAGTATGCTGCAGGATGTTGAATACTGCTATGTTCACCAGTCCTGCCGAGCCGTACTCCTCCACGTAGTGCTGCAGTCCGTTGTCCACATAGTCCTTTGTCGATAGCTTCAGCACGGGCTTGCCCGTCTTGCGGCACAGCCCAATCACGTCGCGTCGCAATTCGCGGTCCACGATGTGGTCAAAATTAATCGTTGTTGTCAGATTTAAATTCATCATGCTGCAAATATACGAAAAAATACCGACATAAGTAAAATTTTCATCGGTTTTCGTTTGGTTTTTAATTTTTTTTATTATCTTTGCAACGAAAAAGAATTCTGATTAATCGATGCTAAAGAAAACAAACATATTCATGGTGCTCTTGTTAGTGGCTGGAAGCCTGTCTGTTCGGGCCCAGCATATTGCCATCAACAACAACCTGTTGTTTGATGTGGCAGGAGCGTTGTCAGCGGGTGTAGAAATCCCCGTTCAAAAAAGCAGTACACTTGAGGTGTATGGCAGTATACGGCCCTGGAAACGAGGAGAAGAAAGTGTTCATAAGCATTGGACGGTGCAGGCCCAGTATCGGCTTTGGCCCTGTCAGGTGATGAACGGCTTCTTCTGGGGACCTTATGTCCACGGCGGTCAGTTTAATTTCGGCAATGAGGAATTGTTGTTTGTCCTTTTGAAGGGGTTGAAGCCAAACCGTTATGAGGGCTGGCTCCTCGGTGGTGGCATAGGAATTGGTTACGAATATGCGTTGGCCAAGCACTGGAATGTCGGTGCTGAGATTGGAGCCGGTTACACCTATATTAAATATAAGAAGTATGCGTGTGAAAAATGCGGTGTCCAGAAAGATGACGATAACTATAATTATATCGGTATCTCACGGCTGGGATTGAGTGTCATCTACGTCTTTTAACATTGAACATTGAGCAAAATGAGAATAATATCCTATTTACTGATGTTTTGGTTCCCTTTGATGGTTGCAGCATCTGCATTGCCAGACAAGGATAAGGGAAATACAAAGAGTAAGAAGTACGACTACGTGATGAAGGTCGACCGTTCCGCTATGGCTGTAGTCGACAGCAATGTGGTGGTCTCGTTGCAACTGACGGCCATCCAGGATGTCCCTATGGCCCAGTCCATCATCATCGCTCCGGAATTGGTCGATTCCTTCACGCAACAAAAGGCTGAATTCCCGCTGATTTTCATCAATAGCCGCAATCAGCAGATTTACTTTGAGCGCGAATTGAAGAATGAATTCCCGGACGCTCTTGCCATGCGTAAGAAAAACGGCGAGGATCTTCATATCAGCTATCTCCGTACTATCAAGTATGAACCATGGATGGACAATGCCGTATTGAAAGTGAAGAAGCTGAGTTGTGCCTGCAAGGATTTTAAGGATCGTGGCGAAGAGACCCTTGCCATGTTCGAGAAGGAGGAGATGGAACCCGTTATCGACCTTTATCCTGTGTATCTGTTGCCACCAGCCGACAAAAATGTCAAGGTGCGTGAAGAGAAGGGCTCGGCCTATCTTTGTTTTATGGTCAACAAATGGGACATTCTCCCCGACTACCTGAACAATCCTGCCGAATTGCAGAAGATTCATAACTCCGTAAATATCGTCAAGAACGACTCGAATGTCACCATCCGTAAGATGGTCATCGAGGGTTATGCTTCCCCTGAGGGCTCCAATTCGCATAACATCATGCTCAGTGAGAAACGTACGGAAGCCCTTCAGCGTTATCTGGAACGTACAGGCAGGGTGAAAGGCATCAGGCTGGAGGCCAGTGGAAAGGGTGAAAACTGGGATGGCTTCGTGAAATACTTGAAGAGTCATAGTGCTGTTCCCCAGCGCGACAAGTTGCTCAGCATTGCCACCAGCAAGGCCGACCCCGACCAGAAAGAAAAGCGTATGCGTGCGGAGGCTGCTGAAGGCTATCAGTATGCACTGAAGAATGCCTTCCCCGAGTTGCGCTGCACCAATTATAACGTGATTTACACCGTCCGCCCCTTTACCGTTGATGAATCGGAAGTAGTCTTCGAGACACGCCCCATCAACCTCAATCTCAATGAGATATACAAGTTGGCTGACAAATATGCCAAGGACGAGCAGAAGTACTATTCTATCATCCGCAAGGCTTATCTGCTCTACCCGCAGGACTCTTATATCAACCTGACGATGGCCTATCTCTCTATCAAGAAGGGTGAGGCTGACGAGGCGGCAGAATACTTGAAGAAAGTGAAGAATAGTCCCGAGAAGACATTGAACGAGGGTATTGTGGCTTATCTCAAGGGTGACCTCGACAAGGCTATCCAGCTCGCAGAGCAGGCTAAGAGTCAGGGGTTGGCAGAAGCCGCCCAGCAACTGGCAGAATTTGAAAAATTAAGAAAATAGTAATCATTTAAAAATATTAGGTTTATGTTCCATTTCAGAAAAATCGTGTTTCCGCTATTCATGGCAACAGCACTCCTTTGCAGTTGCAGTCAGGCCGACGATGACACAGCCGGCAATGGTGATAAGGAAAAGACACAGGAACAATACAACGTGGTGTTCCAGTTGCAAAGCAACAGTTCCTCTATGACTCGTAGTGTCGAGGACAGCTACAATCATGTTCAGGGAACTGCCGACGAGTACAAGGTGAATGTTGCCAGAGCCTATTTCTTTGACAGCAAGACCAAACTTTTGTCGAAGAGCGCACCGCTGACCGGTATCACTTATAATGGTACAAATGCCAGTGGTAATGTCATTTACGAGGCAGAGCCGATTTCTGTGCCAATGGGTACATACGACATCTTCGTCATTGCCAACACTAATAGGCAGTTCAAAAAAGACAAGGAGGACGAGTTCCTGGCCGACATCGACAGCCTCTCCTATGTTCAGGCCGTCGTTGAGGACATCTCCGGAGGCATCATCATGTCCAACCGCGCGTCGGAAAACCTTGGTACCGTCATCTCAAAGAAGAATGACAACGACGTCAATGTCGTCAGCATCACTTTGGAGCGTGTCCTTGCCCGTCTTGATGTGGCGAAGGCAGAGGAAACATTTGAGTTGACCGACGACAAGGGCGAGAAGTATGCTTCCGTGACGCTCGACGGCTACTACATCGTTAACTTGCCAAAGTATTACTATACCTTCCGTCATACGGCCGTGCTGACCACGTTGGAGGAACCCCAGTGGGACGTTAACACCAATTTCGGCAATGTCTCCGACGTCAATGGCTACGTCATCGACCCGTATTTCTTCCAGAAGACCATTGATGCTGCCGCTTTCGCCAATGCCGATAAATACTACGAGCGTTTCTCTGCTAATTATAGCAATCCGGATTATGTGAAGTGGGACAAATTCAATGCTGTCAGCGCCACTCCGAATTACAAGACGATATACTGCCTGGAGAACTGCACGCTGGCTCCGGCACAGAAAAACGGCTACTCCACTGGCGTACTCTTCAAGGCTATTCTGGAGCCCAACAACAATGTATATACGCTGAACAGTGCCGGTGCGTTAGTACTGGTTACCGACAAGCAGAGCTATCCTGAGACGCTGTATTTCTTCCAGCAGAAGTTCTACGCTAGTGCCGACGCATTGGCAGCTGCTGTTGTTGCATCAGGCTTGTCGACAGGAAAATATCAGGCCCGCAAGTTCGAGAAGACCGACGACGGATATCGTTGCTACTACAAATACTGGATTCGTCACCTTGACAACAATAGTCCTGGCGAAATGGGTGTGATGGAGTTCGGTATTGTTCGCAACAACCTTTATCGCATGCTGATCACCGGTGTCTCTGACCTTGGCGATGGCGGCTCCATTATTGACCCCAACACTCCTGACGAGGGAGAAACTTACCTGAAAGTTGTGTTAAACGTTAAACCATGGACAGTAAGAGACCTCACAAATATTGTGCTTTGAAACAGCTGTGCTCCATACTCTGCATCCTGTTCTTGACATCCTGTACGTGGGTAAAGGATGACAACGACGACTGCCCTGATGGATTCTGGCTGAACCTGCACTACACTTATAACATACTGGATGTGGAGGCAGCACCGGAATACGTAAAGGAGGTGTCGGTCTATATCTATGATTCTATAGGCAACTATGTTTCACGTCTTGACGTGCCGCAGACGGTGCTGGCTGCTAATAATCATAAGGTCAGGATTGAAGGACTCCAGAAGGGCGATTACCGGTTTGTGGTGTGGAGCGGTATCAGCAACAGCCAGTATGCCGTGTCAGGTGATAACAGCACGATGGACGCGTTCCGCCTCTCGCTGGCTGGTTCCTCCACGACGGTAACTAACCGTCTGCCCGATGTGTACTACGGTATTCTCTCTACCGTTCACTACGACGACGCGTATGCCGTCCATGATGTCTGGATGATGAAGGACACCAATCAGCTGACGTGCCTCTTTGTGCCGCTGTCGGGCGACGTGGCGGTCAGTCCTGCCGATTACGACGTGAAGGTTGTTTCGGCCAATGGTACCATGAACGTCATGAACAAGCCTGTTTCCGCCACGCCTATTACCTACCTGCCCTTCGAGCGCAACAGTGTAACGGTCAACGATTCGGAATATGGCGAGTTGCACGGTATCGGTTTCAGTCTGACCACCTTACGCTTGATGGCCGACCTCGACAGCCGTCTGGTCTTTCAGAAGGCTGACACCGGCGAAACAATCTTCAATATCTCGTTACCGGAATATATTGGCATGATAGGGTCGTACTACACCAATCTTGGCCGTTCGCTGACCTTGCAGGAATATCTTGACCGTCAGGACTTCTATCATATTGTATTCTTCCTCTCAGAAGATTTCAGCACGCTCATCCGTCTGGATGTGAACAGTTGGCGACTGAGGGCTAAAAATCATTTAAAGCTTTGACATTGTGAAACGTTTTACCTCATCCTGCTTCGCACTGCTCCTTCAGGTCTTTGCCATTGTCGCGCTGACGGCTTGTCAGATGGACGAGGGCGATACGCCTGGTCGCGTCACCAAGGTGAAGGTGGGCGATGAGGTTCCCGAATTCGTGGTGACTGCTACTGACGGACAGACGCTGTCGCCGTCGTCGCTCAGAGGAGGGGTCTATGTGCTTAATTTCTTCGATACCGGTTGCCCTGACTGTCAGAAGGAATTCCCCGTACTTCAGCAAATCTACGACAAGTACGGCGATTCGGTCGCTGTCATCAATGTCCCGCGAAGCCAGTCGGTCAGCGAGGTCGTTCAGTATTGGAGTGCGGAGTCGCTGACCATGCCGGTCTATTCGCCTCGCGACAAGGACCTCTACTACCGGTTTGCCGACAGCGGCATCCCCCTGACATACGTTGTCGACGGCAAGGGTGTCGTGCAGGCTGTCTTCACCGATTCTCCATTGACCGATTTCAACACCTTCGACATCGTCCTCCGCCAGTTGCTCCAGACGGAGGCAGAAGCCAAGGACATGGTCCGTCTGACGCTCCGGCTGAATGTGCCGGCAACCACGCGCAGTGCTGACGACGCCTATTTCCAAAACGAGCATACCATCAGCCGTCTCGAGGTTTTCTTCTTCGACGCCCAGACCGGAAAGCTGTATAGCAAGGCTGTCGTCGACGACCTGACGAAGGACGACGATCCCTTCGACAAGACATACGATGTGACCTATCTGATGAAGGATATCAGAATCCATGCGGGCGTCTATCATATCTTTGCCATTGCCAATTACCACCATATCCCTGACGACATCACCGATTTGGACGACTTCCTCAATCTGACCGATTCCATTACCTATCAGTCAGGCATCGAGCCCAACATTCCCTCTCAGGGATGTGTCATGACCAATCGCGCAACAGAGTTGCTGAACGTCAATCTGATACCCTGGGTCAACAATCCCTATGTCCTCGCTATCGATATGGAACGCGTGCTGGCCAAATTGCAGATTGGTGTGGCGAAAAACAATTTCGAGTTGAAGCACAACGACCGGAAATATGCCGACCTCAACATTACCAACTACAAGCTGGTCAATCTCAACCGCCAGTATTATCTGTTCCAGCATAAGGATGCCATGAGTGAACTCGGAAGGCAGCCCGATTTCCGCTTGCCCGACAATTTCTCTGACTGCGACGAGCAGGACGGACAATACATCGTCGACCCCTATTTCTATAGCAAGATATCCAATCAGCGCGATGCTGCCAAGTTCAAGGACATCTATGCCTCGTGGTACGGAGCGTTCACTACCGAGAATTTCGCGTCCATCCCCGCGGCAGGCAATTACGGCTATGTGTATATCCTTGAGAACACGGCATTCCGCACGAGCCAGAAGAACGGCTATTCGCCGGGCGTCGTCTTCAAGGCTGCCGTAAGCCCGCTCTTTGTCTATCTCTACGACGATAAGACACATACACTGGTCGAGGAACACCGCGCAGAATACTGGTCGCACACCATTTATCTGTACAAATACAATTTCTACGGTTCCATCCAGGCTGTCAATGTCGCCAGCGGACTACGGCTCGACGAACTGGAGACCTATACCGATGCCCAGCTGAAACCCTATGGCATCAAGCAGTGTCAGTTCAATATGGGTGTCTATGAGACCTTCTACACCTACTGGATTCGCCACCGCAACAATATCATCGACCCCATGGCGTCGATGGGCTATGGTGTTGTCCGCAACAACTACTACAAGATTGTAGTCTCCGGTGTCAGCGGCATTGGCGACAGCGAGATCCTTCCCGAAATCATGCGCGACAACTACCCCAATTCCTACACCGACGTAGTTGTAGAGTAACTTTTTTCGCCCGTCAGTCCTTTGTAGCTCTTGGCGGCAGCTTGTAGAGCTTCTTCGGTGGTGTAACGCTCGTAGTAGTTGCAACGAGTTATGACGTGCTGGGACGATACATGATTATTTTGAATACGTACAAGTGCAAAGCCCTGCATAGAGTCACCAAAGCGGTCGTCCACGAGCGCGAGCGTGCCGTCCTTGCTGATGTATGGCGACTGAAGCGTAGATGGTACGAGCGTGAATTGTTCGGGCGTGACAGTCTCAACGGAGATATGCACCTGTGGCAGGTCTTCCCCGCCTTGCCAGTGTATGACCTCCTGTTGCACGACGTAGAGCAGATATTCGCCCTTACGGATGTCCTTGGGTGTAAGGTCGGTGAGCAATGCCGGTTGTCCGTCCACCTCGCCAAACTGATAGCTGATGGGAGTCAGTGGTCCATTACTCACAGCCATGTTGGGCAGGAGTAGTGAGGTGTTGTTGCTTACCTGGCCTTTGGTGAGATAGACCGTTGGCGAGAGTCTGTTGACCGACATAAAACGGCGGTAGGCATCCACGCCACCCTCAAAATGGGTGTGGCGGGTGGCCTTGAGTCTGCGCCAGAGAATGTTGTTGTGAGCAATCCGTTCACGCAGCACCAGTTGCGTGCGCGAGAGGCGATGCGGCTGAACGATATGTGTCTCGCGTATAAATGTTTTTTTGCCCCGTTGGTAGATGGTCGCGCCGCCCAAATGACCTGTCGCGTCCTTCAAAGGCCCTTTTGTTATTTCTGCCATAATCTACTTCGTTTTGTTGTTCTATGTTGTTTCGCTGTTCCTTTATTATTGAATCGTCGTTGGTAGCATGTTGCTCCGATGTTGCTCTAGGCTTCCTCCGAGGTTCCTCCCATTGAGTTTCGGTAGAGTTTCGGTAGAGGGAGGTCTGACTTTCGGTAGAGGAAGTACGTTGCTCCTACATGGAGTCTATATGATAAGATGATGGGAATACCGATGCAAAGATACGAATAATATTCTATAAATCCAAACTTTCAGCGTTTTTTTTGTGGTGCTGATAAGGGGCGGCTATAATACAGGGATTAAAGTTCGTTACTCGGAAATAAAAGAAAAAAAGGTGTTTTTCCTTTGTATTTCGCTCGATTTGCATATCTTTGCATGCGCACGCTACCTCTCCACCATTCGCAGCAGGAGCTTGAGTCTGGGGAAATCACCCACGCCGATTCGTCCACCACGCCCTACACGGATTTCTCGTTCGACATCCGTCCCACCGACGATTTCCTGAACGAGCTGATGAAGTTCGGCATCGAAGTTCTCCAGCCCCTCGACTTCCGCGAAAAGATGCGCCACCGCGTCTTCGAAATGTATCACTATTACGAGCAAAATGATGGCGAATAATTTGGAGGATTGAGAAATTGTTCTTATCTTTGCAGCGAATAAGAGATAATATGTATGGAACAGCAGACGGATATACGATGGATTCAACGGTATGCTAACTTTCACAAGGCATGCAGCAGACTTGTGGCTGTGACTGAGGCAGACAGATTCATGGACGATTTGTCTGAACTTGAAATCGAGGGGCTTGTGCAGCGCTTCGAGTATACCTTCGAATTGGCGTGGAAAGTGCTGCAAGACCTGTTGATATATAAGGGCTACGAATTTATGATGGGCCCCAATGGCACGTTGAAGATGGCTTTTGACGACGGTCTAATCGCTGACCATGATGCTTGGCGAAAAATGGCCAAGTCGCGTAACACGCTGAGTCATGTGAACGACGAAGAAGAGGTATTGCCAATCGTCAAATTGATATATAGCGACTATGCACCACTTTTGAAGAAATTGGATGAAGGACTAAATATACTATCACAAGACAGTAATTATAAGCAGGCATGAAGTTTGGGCTTAGCGATACGGTGATCAAGGAACTGCAGGATGTGTTTCGGAGGCATGCGAACATCAAGAAGGTTCTGATTTTCGGCTCACGGTCGAAAGGTAACTATCGTGAAGGTTCGGATATTGACTTGGCGGTTATTGGCGACCATATCGATTACAATCAGATTTTGACCATTTTGTGCGAAATCGACGATTTAGAGCTGCTTTATTCTATCGACCTGCTGGACTACAGCAAAAAGGCCGGCACGCCCATTGGCGACCATATCGACAGAGTAGGACAGGTTTTCTACGAGGCTGCGTAACATTTATTCTTATAAGATATTAAATTTTAGTGGGGTGTCCTGACTTTTGGGACACCCTGCTTCTAATTTTGCAATCAAAATTGCGAAGACAGGCTGCACTCGGCATAACCCAAGCAAGCTTGGTTCTGCTCTCGCTGGCACTGTCCTTGCACCCGATAACTGATTGTCGAACAAAAATTTGAAAATTATGGAAGGTGTATTTTTTCTGTTTGTAATTCTGGCCTACGTGCTGAGGCCAAACTATAAAGGGAAATTAGCAAAAGTTCCAGTTTATTTTGAAGACGGAAAATATTATGAGGATTTTTTCGAACCTATAGAACCGGTAGAATTAGTAAATTTTAAAAGCGTTGATATAGAAAGAGAAGAATAAAGCATTATCACCGACTACACAACGAAGCCCTGCTATGTAAAAAATCTCTCTTCCTAAACGTAATATGTCGGAATTTCCGAGGGGAACCAACTGATGTATATGATAAATTATGCTGCATATATTTGCATATATGGCATAAAATACTTATCTTTGCAGGCATGAAACCAGCTCAGATATTCAACCAGTACATTTATCATCAACAAACATGAATACTTCTACAATTAAAACAATGCCCGTCTGGAAATGGGCGCTGCTAGTGGTGGTAAGTCTAGTACTAGCCATACTCATGTATTCCTTCGCTCAGTTAGTGTTTCTAGCTATTGACAATCCGTGGGTGCAATCGACAGTTGGTGTGGTTTCTTCCATTGCTATGATAGGGCTTTATGCATTATTTGTAAAATGGTTTGAGAAACATAAAGCAATGGATATTCCTTTCAGACGTTTTGCGCAGGATACGGCAAAAGGTCTTGGAGTCGGATTCGGTTTCTTTGTTGGTGTAGTATTGATAATGATGCTTTTGGGCCTATATCGCATCGATAGCATAGGAACAGACAAGCCAATGCAAATCGTATCGGCATTCTTCCTTTTTCTGTTGGTAGGAACAGGGGAAGAAATTCTGTTCCGAGGGGTGCTCTTCCGCTGGATTGATGAGAAATGGGGCTATGTGGCGGCTCTGACTGTATC
Organism: uncultured Prevotellaceae bacterium; assembly: GCA_902774925.1. Taxonomy (GTDB): domain Bacteria; phylum Bacteroidota; class Bacteroidia; order Bacteroidales; family Bacteroidaceae; genus Prevotella. The sequence continues at coordinate 14,404 of CACYKE010000009.1, forward strand.
TTCGGTGGTTTTTGGTTTTATACATTTATCCGAGCCTAACGCGACCCTGTGGTCATCGTTGGCCATCGCCGTGGAAGCAGGACTCCTTCTAGGCGCAGCATACAAATATTCAGGGACATTGTGGCTTCCTATCGGCATTCATTGGGCATGGAATTTCACGCAAGGCAATATTTTCGGTTTTGAGGTGTCTGGTAAAGATTTAGGAGTATCCCTCTTGAAGTCAACAGTTAGCGGCCCTGACTGGCTTACAGGTGGAGCCTTTGGGGCTGAAGCATCGGTTATACCTGTCTTCTTGGGTCTATTATTGTCGGCATGGTACATATGGAAAAGATTATCGAATATTAACAGGATTATTTAAAACAGAAAGGTTTATAAGATTATGGCGAAGAACATTGCCGTGAGAACTAAGAAGTGGCGTGAAAAAGATGCCATAGGGAAGTAAACAAATAAATCGGGCTCATCGTTTGATGGGGTCGTTTTTTTTTTCGTACCTTCGCTGGCGATCCCTCAGGGGGTGGATGTCTTTCTGCGGTATTGTTTGGCGGTCATGCCGGTGACGCGCTTGAAAAAGCGATAGAAGGAGGTGGGTTCGGAAAAGCCGAGCATGTAGGCCGTTTCCTGAAGCGTCGGCGTGGCGCGGGCTTCAATGAGCCGCTTGGCCTGTGCCGTCACGTACTGCTCTATCCACTGTCCCGGCGAGAGACCGCCAGTAGCTGCGCGGATGACCTTGCTGAGGTGCTTGGGGGTGATGTTCATCAGACTGGCGTAGTATTTGACCTCTCGCGACTCCCGATAGTGTTTCACCACCAGATCGCAGAAATGGTTGAAGAGCTCTGCATGGCGATTCTCTGACCATTGCCTGTCTTGTTCGTGGCGGTAGTAATTGAGGAATTCAAAGCCTACGGCGAGCTGTGCCAACATGGCCTGATAGCGGTGGGGCAGTTCCTTGTCGGTGTGGTTGGCAATGACGATGAGCTGGTCGACGATGGTCATGAGGTGAGCGGCTTGTTCGTCGGTGAGCGAACAGACGGGTGCGTAGTTGAATTTCTCGTAGTCGTGGCTGAAGGTGTGGAAACGGAGGTCGTCGAACATCTTCGGTGAGATGAAGAACAGTGCGTAGGTGAAGTCGTCGGTGCAATCCATGGGATGCATGACGTGGCCCGGCATGATGAAAGCGAGATCGTTTTTGCGGTGTGTGATGACGCGCATGTCATATTTTGCCCGTGCGCTGCCACTCAGACACAGGGTCAGAATGATGTGCGGGAAGACGAAATCTTCGTTGAGATTGAAGAAACGGTGCATCTCGCGCACAATCAGGATGCCGGACTGTTCGACTTCTTCTATGAGCAGCTCTTTGGATGGTATCAATGCCATATTACGTCTTTGTTTAGCATGTGGGGAAGCACTATCGCCCACAAAAGTACTGCTTTTTTTGGATTATCCAAGGGGAATGCGACATTTTGCCATAAAAAAATCCCGAATTGTTAGTGTGTTGATATGTAGAATGCAGTACTTTTGTGGCAATTTAAACATTATATCTAACACAAAACAACGATGATAAAAAAGAATCTATTCTTTTCCGTGTTGCTCCTGTTAGTAGGAGCAAGTATGCAGGCTCAGTCTATCGCTGACAAGCAGATGGACGAGCGGTTCAATGACGGCACCAAGATGCCGTACGGATGGTTTGGTGAAGGCTGGACGGTGGACGACGGCAAGGCTAAGTCGAAGGCTACCGAAGACTCCGGTAACGGTATGCCAGGCATGGGTGGTGGCGACCCTGGCGAAAACCCTGGCTCGACCGGTACGCCCGGCATGGGCAGTATGTTTGGCGGCAACCGCATCAGGACTTACCTGCTTACGCCTCCCGTAGAAGTCAGGGACGGCGAGGACCTGGTGTTCAGTGCCAGAAAACCCAAGGCAGGAGGTTTCAGTTTCGACCTGAAGGCCATCATGGGTATGAGCGACACCCTCTTCGTGGTAGAGCGCTCGGTGTATGGCAAGAACCAGTGGCTACGCGTGGGTGACTATACGGAGGCGTTGACCGACGAATTCCAGACGTTCACCATTTCAGACACGCCGAAGGGCGAATACCGTTTCCGCTTTATATCGTATGTCGATGCCGAGGTGGACAGCGTGGCGGGTTTCCATATTGACAGCGAGGCTCCCGACCTGTTGGTGACCGTTGACAGTCTGCACACGCGCTTTGTGGACTACAGCGTATGTGCCGAGGACAGCACCAAGGAGTTTATCGTCATCAATACCGGTACGGGGACGCTGGATGTTGTCGTTTCTTCGAGCGATCCGGAACTGTTCAGCTTTGACCAGAGCAAGCTTAGCATTGCCGGTGGCGACTCTGCTAAGGTGAACGTCACGTTCCACTATGACAAAGGCAAGATTGGTAAGAACGAAGAGATTATCTCGTTCAGCTATGCTGACAATCGCTTTAATTCCGCACAAATCAGTGTGGCAGCCATCATCACTGAACCAGAGGTTTGGGCTGTTGACTTCAACGACAACAAGCTACCCATAGGTTGTTATGGCGAGGGCTTCGTGGTGAAGGATAGCATAGCGACACATTATAATCCCGATGGCGGCGGTATGGCGGCTATGGCTGCCATTTTTGGCGGCGGTGGTGCCAGCGACTGGTTTATGACGCCCCCGTTGACCATTAAGAATGCGAGCAATGCCGTGATATTCTCGCTGAAGAATGGCGACGGCAGTTACAAGGGTCCCATCATCGACCCACAGGCTGCTGTGACCATCGAGAAGTCCATTTACGGTAGCAATCAGTGGGAGAAGGTGGATGCCTACGAACTGAAGGACACGTTGTACCACACGAAATGGATTGCCGGGCTCCCGGCAGGCGACTACCGTTTCCGCTTTGTCTCTGGCGACAGCCTTTGCATCGACAGTATTGCCGGTGGTTTCATCAGAATGGACGCTCCCGACTTGCTGGTGCGCCATAATGGACGTGCCGCGCAGACGGTGAACTACGGCGTTTGTCGTGGCAACGTTACCAAGACCTTCCAACTCATCAATACGGGTACGTCGACATTGCAGATTTATGCCATGTCGAGCGATCCTACGTTCTACACGCTGAGTCAGCAGGTGTTTACCATTGCTGCAGGCGAGTCGGCCACCATTGACGTGACCTTTAATTATAACGCTGAGGCTTTGGGTGCCCATCAGGCTGCACTTGTTCTGACACCGACAAACTGCCAGATAGCTACGCAGATGATTTACCTATCGGCCTATGTCACCTACGAGAATGCCTGGTCGGAAGACTTTGAGCAGGAGTTCGAGGTCGAGGAAGGCGATACCCCTGACCTACCTATTGGTTGGAGCACCACCGGTTGGAAGATTATCAAGGGCGGTGGTATGGATATGATGGCTATGATGGGTATGGGCAGTGGCGAGAAGTCGTGGGCTCCCCATACCGACAGCGACGCCTATGAACTCATCACCCCAAGTCTGCAAGCCAAGCAGGGCGACGTGTTGCGCTTCTATGCCGACATCAGCAGTGGTTGGCTCAACTTGTTCTACAAGTGCGAAGGTGATGCCGACTGGACCTACCAGAATACCTATATCACTGCCGATTCCATCTATTTCATTGCACCGCTTTCGGGCGTTTATCAACTGAAGTTCACAGGCAGTTCCGTAGCCGTTGACGATTTCCTTGGATTCCTGAAACCCATGCAGGGTGCAACGTTGAGTGATGATGCTGCATTCGATTCCCAGAATGCCGAGGTGATAGAACACTTCAAGGGTAAGAAAGTAAATGTATATTATGATCGCGTGCTCTCAGCAGAAAGCAAGGGCTATGGTTCGTGGACGCCCAAGGCCTATACCCTCTGTCTGCCTTACGAATTCCGCTTTGGTGAACTCGTGGAGCCGGGTAAGGTGAAGTTCTACCAGCTATCATTCGTCGACGACTACTATAAGCAGTTTGTATTTACTGAGGTGGCTAGTGTTGCTGAGGCTGGCAAGGCATACTTGGCTGTGGTGGATAAGGGTGATGTCAGCCTGAATGCATATAACGTGGCATTGACGGCAGAGCCCGTTACTGACACTGACAATACTGCTGTGAACGACTACGAGCAATGGTTCTTCAATGGCGAATACAGGAATGTGGGTCAGTGGGTTGGCAACTTCAAGAGCATCAGTGCCCAAGAGGCTGACGACAAGAATATGTATTGTCTGTTGGAAGATGGTTCGTGGGCACGTCTCACGTCTGATGACAACCCCGATGCCCGTCTCAATGCCTTCCGCGGCTACTATTTGGCTAATAGCGTTGCTGAAAGCCCACAACAACTCGACAACCGAGCTCAAGCCGACCAGAATTCTAAGGTCTATCGCACGCTGTTCAGTAATGCTGGCGTGGTCAATGTGAACGATGCCAATGTGCCAGACGCACTTAACATCCTGTACAATGCCGACATTCCCACGCCGGTGGCTACTCCTACTGGTATACAGCCCACCATCAAGACCATCGAAGCCGACGGCACCAGTCGCTACTTCGACCTCAATGGCCGTATGCTCAGTGGCAAGCCCTCAGCAAAGGGAGTGTACATCAATAATGGTAAGAAGGTAGCGAAATAGTAGCTCCGTCTCGGAAAAACTCAAATTAATTTGGTTTTTCGCTCGACTTTTCGTGACCTTGCGCTAAAGGAAGCAAAAAACGGGCTCATCGTTTGGTGGGCTCGTTTTTAATTTGTACCTTTGTCGGCGATATGGAAGAAACGAGTAATATGCAGGAACAGGAGCACATGGTGCTACGTACGGAGGGGCTGGTGAAAATTTACGGCAAGCGTACGGTAGTGAATGACGTGTCGTTCGACGTGAAGCAGGGTGAGATTGTCGGTCTGCTGGGTCCTAACGGTGCAGGTAAGACGACGTCGTTCTATATGACGACGGGACTGATAGTGCCCAATAAAGGTCATATCTTTCTGGGCGACGAGGACGTGACGACATACCCCGTGTATAAGCGTGCCCGTGCCGGTATCGGCTATCTGGCACAGGAGGCTTCGGTGTTCCGTAAGATGACGGTCGAGGACAATATCCTGTCGGTGTTGGAAATGACGGGCAAGCCCCGCGACTACCAGTTGGAGAAGTTGGAGAGTCTGATCAAGGAGTTCCGTCTGCAGAAGGTGCGTAAGAATACCGGTGACCGCCTGTCGGGTGGTGAGCGCCGTAGGACGGAGATAGCGCGCTGTTTGGCTATTGAGCCGAAATTCATCATGCTCGACGAGCCGTTTGCCGGTGTGGACCCCATTGCCGTTGAGGATATCCAGTTTATTGTGTGGAAACTGAAGGACAAGAATATCGGCATCCTGATTACTGACCATAACGTGGAAGATACGTTGTGTATCACCGACCGCGCCTATCTGTTGTTCGAGGGTCGCATCTTATTCCACGGGTCGCCAGAGGAGTTGGCAGCTAATCCGATAGTGAGGAAAAACTACCTGACAGAGTCGTTCGTGTTGAGGCAGAAAGACTTCTCGGCGTTGGAGGAACAGCGCAAGGAAGAAGAGAGTGAAGATTGAACGTTGAGTATTGGTTTTTTTTGGTTAAAAAATAATAATGTTCAATGTTCAATGTTCAATGTTCAATGAATATTTTGTACCTTTGCACGCTCAAAACGCAAGTATATTATTAAATAAGGTATAAAAAAGAGATGAATATTACATTTGAAGTTCCTGACAAGATCAATGGTTTGATGACCATTACATTGGAGTCGGCTGACTATCAGCCTGAGGTCGAGAAGACCCTGAAAGACTATCGTAAGCGCGCCAACATTCCCGGATTCCGTCCTGGTCAGGCCCCGATGGGCATGATCAAGCGTCAGTTCGGTACCAGTGTGAAGGTGGACGCCGTGAACAAGCTGTTAGGCGAGAAGTTGTACGAATACGTTCGTGAGAACAAGATTCAGATGTTGGGTGAGCCCCTCCCCAGCGAGCAGCAGGAAGCCCTTGACTTCGAGAGCGACCAGCCCCTGACATTTAAGTTCGACATTGCCGTAGCCCCTGAGTTTGAGGCTAAGTTGAGTGCTAAGGACAAGGTTCCTTTCTATAACATCACCGTTGACGACAAGCTCATCGACCAGCAGGTGGAGATGTATCAGAGCCGTGCCGGTCAGTATGAGAAAGTAGAGCAGTTTGATGCCGAGCAGCGTGATATGCTGAAGGGTGACCTGCGCGAGGTAAACGGCACCATCGAGGTTGCCGATGCCGTGCTGATGCCCCAGTATATGAAGGTGGATGACCAGAAGAAGCTGTTTGACGGCTGTAAGCTGGGTGATGTCATCACTTGGAATCCCCGCAAGGCCTATCCTGAGAGCGACGTCGAGGTATCGAGCCTGCTGAAGATTCAAAAGGAAGAGGTGAAAGACCACGAGGGTGACTTCACTTTCCAGATTACCGAGATCAGCCGTTTCGTAAAGGCTGAGGTGAACCAGACACTGTTCGACCAGACCTTCGGTGAGGGTACTGTGAAGAGCGAGAAGGAGTTCCGTCAGAAGATTGCCGACCAGATCAGTCAGCAGTTCAAAGCTGACAGCGACTATAAGTTCCTGCTCGACGTCCGTGAGCACATGGAGAAGAAGGTTGGCAAGCTGGAGTTCCCCGAGGCTATCCTGAAGCGCGTGATGATTCAGAACAACAAAGACCGCAAGGATGCTCAGGAGTATGTAGAGAAGAACTTCGACTTGAGTATCAAGGAGTTAGGCTGGCACCTCATCAAGGAGCAGCTCGTTGCCGCTCAGGGTATCAAAGTCGAAGAAGACGACCTGAAGCAGGTTGCCAAGGAGGCCGCCCGTGCACAGTTTGCCCAGTACGGTATGAGCAATGTTCCCGACGAGTATCTGGATAACTACGCTCAAGAGATGTTGAAGAAGCGTGAGAATGTTGACGGCCTCGTTGACCGTGCCGTTGATGTGAAGCTGACCGCCGCTCTGAAGGGTGTGGTGAAGCTCGACGAAAAAGACATCACTTTGGAGGACTTCCAGAAGATGCTTCAGGAGAAGTAAACAGTTGGCAATTGGCAGCTGGCTAAAGGCCAAAAGCTAACAGCTAACAGCCAATTATAATTATTTAACCAAAAAAATAGGTCGGAATGCTTTGCGTTCCGACTTTTTTTTGTAATTTTGTATCTACTTTTCGCGAAAAAGGCAGGCAGACCCCTGCTTTTTGTCATAAAATAAGGAAAAAAAAAGAAAGAATATATGAACAACGATTTTAGAAAATATGCTACCAAGCATCTTGGAATTAACGGTCTCGTGCTCGACGAAGTGATGAGTGCACAGGCACAGTATCTGAACCCCTATATCCTGGAGGAGCGCCAGTTGAATGTTACCCAGATGGACGTCTTTTCGCGTTTGATGATGGACCGCATCATCTTCCTCGGCACACAGATTGACGACTATACTGCCAATACCCTGCAGGCCCAGTTGTTGTATCTGGACTCAGTGGATTCGGGCAAGGACATCAGCATCTACCTGAATTCCCCTGGCGGTAGCGTGACGGCAGGCCTCGGCATCTATGACACCATGCAGTTCATCTCCAGCGACGTGGCTACCATCTGTACCGGTATGGCAGCCTCGATGGCCGCTGTGCTGCTCGTAGCAGGTACTGAAGGCAAGCGTTCGGCACTGCCCCACAGCCGTGTGATGATTCACCAGCCGTTAGGTGGCGTGCAGGGTCAGGCTTCGGATATCGAGATTGAGGCCAAGGAGATTATGAAGTTCAAGAAAGAACTCTATACCATCATCTCTGAACATTCGCACACCCCATACGACAAGGTGTGGAACGACTCTGACCGTAACTACTGGATGACGGCAGAAGAGGCCAAAGAGTATGGTATGATTGATCAAGTGTTGAAGAAGAAGTAATGGCAAAGAAATGTAATTTCTGTGGACGTAGCGACCGTGACGTAAAACTCCTGATTACGGGTATCGACGGAGCAATCTGTGAGGATTGTGCCGTTCAGGCCTATCAGGTGGCTACTGCCAACGGCTATGGACCAGACGCCAAGAAGAAAGCCAATAGCGGCAAGAAGCTGAACGTGCCCAAGCCCAAGGAAATCAAGGCCTATCTGGATCAGTATATCATCGGTCAGGATGAAGCCAAGAGATACCTTTCTGTTGCCGTCTATAACCACTATAAGCGTTTGCAGCAGCCCGACAGCGACGAAGGTGTGGAAATCGAGAAATCGAACGTCATCATGGTTGGTTCGACGGGTACTGGCAAGACGCTGTTGGCGCGAACCATTGCCAAACTGTTGGACGTGCCGTTTACCATTGTCGATGCCACCGTGTTTACGGAGGCCGGTTATGTCGGCGAGGATGTAGAGAGCATTCTGACCCGTCTGTTGCAGGTTGCCGACTATAATGTGGAGGCTACGCAGCGTGGTATTGTCTTCATCGACGAGATTGACAAGATTGCCCGTAAGTCGGACAATCCCTCCATCACCCGTGACGTCAGTGGCGAGGGTGTGCAGCAGGGACTGTTGAAACTGTTGGAGGGTACTACCGTCAATGTGCCGCCCAAGGGTGGTCGCAAGCATCCCGATCAGGAGTATATCGGTGTGGATACCCGTAATATCCTGTTTATCTGCGGTGGTGCCTTCGATGGCATTGAGCGTAAGATAGCCCAGCGTATGAATACCCATACGGTAGGCTATAACTCAGTGCAGAACGTGCGAAAGATAGATAAGGAAAACCTGATGCAGTATATCGTCCCTCAGGATTTGAAGTCGTTCGGACTGATTCCTGAGATTATCGGTCGACTGCCTGTGCTGACCTATCTGAATCCTCTGGACCGCGACGCTTTGACGAAGATATTGACAGAGCCCAAGAACTCCATCGTGAAGCAGTATGAGAAGCTGTTTGAGATGGATGGCATCAAGCTTACCTTCACCCCTGAGGCTCTGAAACTCATCGTCGACAAAGCTGTGGAGTATAAGCTCGGCGCTCGCGGACTACGCTCCATTGTGGAAAATATTATGATGGAGGCTATGTTTGAGATACCCTCCAAACGAGTGAAATCCTTTGACGTGACGAAAGAGTATGCCCAGGAGCAGCTCGACAAGTCGCATCTACAATAACACCTAGAAAGTCTATGGCAAAAAAGAAACAAAATCTGACAGAAGCGCTGAAGAAGTATTTCGGCTTCGACAAATTCAAGGGCGATCAGGAAGCTATCGTACAAAATGTGTTGGACGGCAAGGATACTTTCGTGTTGATGCCGACGGGCGGCGGTAAGTCGCTCTGCTACCAGTTGCCCTCCCTATTGATGGATGGTACAGCCATTGTCATCTCGCCGCTGATAGCCCTGATGAAGAATCAGGTGGACGTCATCAGCTCGATGAGTGACGAAGGTACGGCCCATTACCTGAACTCGTCGCTGAACAAGTCGGCTATCGATCAGGTGAAGGCCGATATCCTGGATGGTAAGACCAAGCTGCTCTATGTGGCTCCCGAGTCGCTGACCAAGGACGAAAATGTGGAATTCCTGAAGCAGGCGAAGATCTCGTTCTACGCCATTGACGAGGCCCATTGTATCTCGGAGTGGGGTCATGACTTCCGTCCGGAGTATCGTCGCATCCGTCCTATCATCAATGAAATCGGTGAGGCACCCATCATTGCCCTGACGGCAACGGCAACGGATAAGGTCCGTACGGATATCAAGAAGAATCTGGGTATCATGGATGCCAAGGAGTTCAAGAGTTCGTTCAACCGTCCGAACCTCTATTACGAGGTACGTCCGAAGACTCAGAATGTCGATAAGGACATCATTAAGTTCATCAAGCAGCATCCCGGCAAGAGCGGTATCATCTACTGTCTGTCGCGTAAGAAGGTGGAGGAGTTGGCAGAGATTCTAAAGGCCAACGACATCAAGGCCGCTCCTTATCATGCCGGTTTGGAGTCGGTGCTCCGTTCGCAGACCCAGGACGACTTCCTGATGGAGGAGATTGACGTCATTGTGGCCACCATCGCCTTTGGCATGGGTATCGACAAGCCCGATGTGCGTTTTGTTATCCATTATGATATCCCCAAGTCGCTGGAAGGCTACTATCAGGAGACGGGTCGTGCCGGTCGTGACGGCGGTGAGGGCATGTGTATCACGTTCTACGCCCAGAAGGACCTGCAGAAACTCGATAAGTTCATGGAGGGCAAACCCGTTGCCGAGCAGGATATCGGTCGTCAGTTGTTGGCTGAGACCGCTGCCTATGCCGAGACGAGCGTCTGTCGCAGGAAGATGTTGTTGCACTATTTCGGTGAAGAGTATACTCAGGAAAACTGCCATAATTGCGACAACTGTCTGCATCCTAAGACCAAGCAGGAGGCCAAGGATATGTTGGTGCTGGTGCTCAATACCATCCATGCTTTGAAGGAGAATTTCCGTTCCGACTATATCGTCGACTTTGTCATTGGCAAGGAGACCGAAGAAATCCTTGCCCATAAGCATCAGAACCACGACCTCTTCGGTGCCGGTGAGGATATGGAACACAAGTTGGTGAATCCCGTTATCCGTCAGGCATTGATTGCTGGTTATCTGAAGAAAGACGTTGAGAACTACGGTCTTCTGAAGCTGACTTCCGCCGGTAAGAAATTCCTGAAGAACCCCGTATCGTTTATGATTGTCGAGGATAATGAGTTCAATGAGGACTATGATCCTTCGTCCGATCACGAGGCTGGCATCAGTGCCCTTGACGAGACGCTCAGCGCCATGCTGAAGGACCTACGCAAGAAGGTCAGTCGTAAGTTGGAGCGTCCTCCCTATGTCATCTTCCAGGATGTCTCGATAGAACAGATGGCTACCGACTATCCTGTGTCGTTGGAGGAGTTGAAGAATATCCAGGGTGTCGGTGAAGGCAAGGTCCGCCAGCCCTATGCCAAGGAGTTTGTCGACCTCATCAAGCGCTATTGCGAGGAGAACGATATCGAGCGTCAGGCCGATATGCGCGTCCGCACAGTGGCCAAGAAGTCTATCCTGAAGGTGAAGATTATTCAGGCCATTGACCGCCAGATAGCCCTTGACGATATTGCTACCGCGCAGGGTCTTGAGTTTGAGGAACTGTTGGACGAGGTGGAAGCCATCGTCTATAGCGGTACGAAACTCAATATAGACTATTTCCTTGAAGAGGTGATGGACGAAGACCATGTGGATGACATCTACGATTATTTTGCCGACAGCGAGAGCGACTCTTTGGAGGACGCCATCAACGAGCTGGGTGGCGAATGTACGGAAGAGGAAATCCGACTGGTGCGCATCAAGTTTATCAGTGATATGGCGAACTAAGAGAGGTAAGAAGTTAAAAAGTTATATAGATATGGCATCTTTTATTGACGACAAGATTGTGATGGACGGTTTGACATTCGACGACGTCCTGTTGATTCCGGCTTATTCGGAAGTGCTGCCCAAGATGGTAGAGTTGCGAACCCATTTCTCGCGTAACATCGAGCTGAACGTGCCTTTTGTGACGGCAGCTATGGATACGGTTACCGAGAGTCAGATGGCTATTGCTATTGCCCGTGAGGGAGGTATCGGTGTGATACATAAGAATATGTCGATAGAGAACCAGGCTCGTGAGGTCGCTATCGTAAAGCGTGCAGAGAACGGTATGATCTATGACCCCATTACCATTCCTCTGGGAAGTACGGTGGCTCAGGCCCTGGATATTATGGCTGAGTATCATATTGGCGGTATTCCCGTTGTGGATGCCGAGAAGCATCTGGTGGGTATCGTCACCAACCGTGACCTGCGTTTCGAACGTCGTTTGGATCGTCCCGTCGAGGAGATTATGTCGAAGGAGAATCTTGTGACCACTCATCAGCAGACCGACTTGACAGCTGCTGCGCAGATTCTGCAAGAGAACAAGATTGAGAAGCTCCCCGTAGTAGACAAGGACAACCGCCTGATAGGCTTGATTACCTATAAGGATATCACGAAGGCCAAGGATAAGCCGATGGCCTGCAAGGACGAGAAGGGTCGTCTGCGTGTTGCTGCCGGTGTCGGTGTGACAACAGATACCTTGGAGCGTATGCAGGCTTTGGTCAATGCCGGTGTTGACGCTATTGTCATTGATACTGCCCACGGTCATTCCAAAGGTGTTATCGACAAGCTCCGTGAGGCCAAGAAGTCGTTCCCGAATATTGATATCGTGGTAGGAAATATTGCCACGGGTGCTGCTGCCAAGATGTTGGTGGACAATGGTGCCGATGCTGTGAAGGTCGGTATTGGTCCGGGTAGTATCTGTACCACGCGTGTCGTGGCTGGTGTGGGTGTCCCCCAGCTCAGTGCTGTCTATGATGTCTATAGTGCCTTGAAGGATACCGATGTTCCTCTGATTGCTGATGGTGGTCTGCGCTATTCCGGTGATATTGTCAAGGCTATTGCTGCCGGTGGTTCGTGTGTGATGATTGGTTCATTGGTTGCAGGTACGGAAGAGAGTCCTGGCGACACCATCATCTACAATGGTCGTAAGTTTAAGAGCTATCGCGGCATGGGTTCTCTAGAGGCTATGGAACACGGCTCGAAGGACCGCTATTTCCAAGCAGACACGAAGGACGTCAAGAAGCTCGTTCCCGAGGGTATTGCCGGTCGTGTGCCTTACAAAGGAACGGTGCAGGAAGTCATCTATCAGATGGTAGGTGGATTGCGTTCCGGTATGGGCTATTGCGGTGCCGCTACCATCGAGAAGTTGCATGAGGCGAAGTTCACCCGTATTACCAATGCTGGTGTCAACGAGAGTCATCCGCACGACATCACTATCACCAGTGAGGCTCCAAACTATTCGAGACCCAACGATTAATTATAACTACGAATTTAACGAATTACACGAATAAGACTGATGAAACTGAAATTGATAGCAATAGGTTGCCTCATGAGTGCAGCCGTTCAGGCACAGAAGAGCGACCCTATCATCATGACGGTGGCAGGCGTTGATGTGCCCCGTTCTGAGTTTGAGTATTCCTACAACAAGAATAATACCGACGGCGTCATTGACAAGAAGACCGTCGACGAGTATGTCGAACTCTTTGTCAACTACAAGTTAAAGGTCAAGGCTGCCCTTGACGCTCGTCTGGATACCACGACGTCTTTCCGTCAGGAATTTGCTCAGTATCGTGACCAGCAGATCCGTCCTGTTTTGGTGACCGACGATGATATGTTGGCTGAGGCTCACCGTATCTATGACCAGACGAATGAGAATATCGGTCCTGACGGTTTGGTGAATGCCAGTCATATCCTGTTACGTATTGCTCAGAAGGCTTCCGATGCAGAGCAGCAGGAGGCCAAGCGTCGTATCGACTCTGTCTATGCCGCTTTACAGGCTGGTGCCGACTTTGAGGCTTTGGCCAAGCAGGTGTCGCAGGATCCCGGTTCTGCCCGTCGTGGCGGTGTTTTGGGATGGTTTGCCCGTAACCAGATGGTGAAGGAGTTCGAGGATGCCGCTTTTGCCCTGCAGCCCGGAGAGATGAGCAAGCCCTTCCTGTCACCTTACGGTTGGCATATCGTCCTTGTGAAAGAGCGCAAGCAGTTTGAGCCCTTTGAGTTCCATAAGGACAATATTTTCCGCTTTATGGAACAACAGAATATGCGTAACGGCATTGCTGAGCGTAAGTTGGATGCGCAGGTGGCAGCCTCCGGTAATACTGTTACCAAGGCGCAGTTGTTGGACAAGTGTGCTGACTCGCTCTCTGCTGTAGATCCTGAGATGCGTTACCTGATTCAGGAATATCATGATGGTTTGTTGCTCTATGATATCAGCAACCAGCTGGTTTGGGATAAGGCCGCCAAGGACGAGGAGGCTTTGGCCAACTATTTCAAGAAGCATAAGAAGAAGTATGCTTGGGACGAGCCTCGTTATAAGGGTATGGCCTATCATGTGAAGGATCCTGCAGATGTCAAGGCTGTTGCCAAATGTGTGAAGAAGCTGAAGTTTGATGATTGGAACGAAGCCCTTCGCAGCACCTTCAACAACGACTCTATCCTTCGTATCCGTGTGGAGAAGGGTCTCTTCAAGAAAGGTGACAACAAGCTCATCGACCGTGAAGTGTTCAAGGTCAAGGATGTCCAGGTGGATAGTGTCAAGGGTTTTCCCATTGATGCCGTTTATGGTAAGCTGTTGAAGAAGCCCCAGGACTATACTGATGTCCGTGCCCTCGTCGTTACCGACCTGCAGGACGAGATGGAGCGTGCCTGGGTGGCAGACTTGCGTAAGAAGTATGCCGTCACCGTCAACGAAGAAGTATTAAAGACAGTCAATAAGCATGAATAAAAGATTTCTAGTCATACTCCTTTCATTCGTCTCACTAGCCTCATTTGGTAAAGCGCAGAGCGACTCCCTTGCCACTGATTCCATTGGCACTATCGTTGACGAGGTCATCTGGGTAGTTGGTGATGAGGCCATTCTGAAGTCTGATGTTGAGGCCATGCGTATTCAGGGCCAGCAGGAGGGTATGCGTTGGAAGGGCGATCCCGACTGTGCCATCCCTGAGCAGATTGCCGTTCAGAAGCTTTACCTCAACCAGGCCATCATTGACAGTGTCGAGGTGACGGAGTCTGAGATTACGCAGGGTGTGGAGCAGTATATTGAGAACATGATTTCTGTCATCGGTTCGCGTGAGAAGCTGGAGGAATACCAGAAGAAGACGTTGAGTCAGATCCGTGCCGAGTTGCGTGACTCCTACCGTGAACGTCTGATGGTTCAAGGTATGCAGCAGAAGTTGGTGAAGGATATTACGGTGACCCCTGCTGAGGTTCGCCGTTATTTCAAGGATATGTCGCTCGACAGTATTCCTTTTGTTCCTACCGAGGTGGAGGTACAGATTATTTCCTTGCAGCCTCGTGTGGAACAGGAAGAAATCAACCGTGTGAAAGAAGAGCTCCGCGAATATACCGACCGTATCAATCGTGGTGAGACGTCATTTCAGACATTGGCGCGCCTCTATTCCGAAGACGGTTCTGCCCGTAATGGCGGTGAGTTAGGCTATAGCAGTCGTGCTCAGTGGGTGCCGGAGTTTGCCAATGTCGCTTTTGGCCTCACAGACCCGAAGAAGGTGTCGAAGATTGTGGAGACGGAGTTTGGTTTCCATATCATCCAGCTCATTGACAAACGTGGTGACAAGATCAATGTACGTCATATCCTTCGTAAACCCGTTCTCAGCGAGAAAGCCGTTCAGGATGCCCTCAACCGTCTTGACACGGTGGCTACGGCCATTCGTGACAATGTACCTCCCGAGGCTATCAGAAAGGTCTTCAAGACCAAGGACGGTCAGGATATCGAAGGCTTTACTTTTGAGGATGGTGTGGCATTCTATTCCGACGATAAGGACACGCGAAATAACAATGGTCTGATGGTCAATGTCCTTGAAGACGGTCGTCAGCGCACCTCCCGTTTCAAGATGTCCGAACTGCCTTCCGAGATTGCCAGGATTGTAGATGGTATGCAGGTTGGCGAACTCTCTGCCCCCTTCCAGATGGTCAATAGCAAAAATGGCAAGACCGTTTGTGCCATTGTGAAGTTGAAGAGTCGTACGGAAGGTCATAAGGCTACCATCACCGAGGACTTCCAGATCTTGAAGAATCTGGTGTTGGAGAAGCGTCGTCAGGAACGTCTCCATCAGTGGGTCGTCAATCGTATCAAGTCCACCTATGTGCGTATTAACGAACGCTATCGCGACTGTCAGTTCGAGTATGAAGGCTGGGTGAGATAGAGGTAAGAAGTTAGAGGTTAGAGGTAAGAGGGATGAAAAAGGCTACGTTGTTTGTCATGTTTTTCGCTTTGTTGCTGTCGGCATTCGCTATGACGCCAGCTAAGAAGCGTGCTCCTCGTAAGAAGACTGCCAAGGTGGAGGACAAACGGGTGTATCTTGTTCATGCCGATAATCTGCATTACGATCAGTATCGGGACAATGCTGCCCAAGTGTTACATGGCAACGTGCATTTCCGTCATATGGGCGCAAACCTGTATTGTGACAGTGCCCATTTCTACGAGCAGACGAACTCGTTTGAGGCTTGGGGTCATGTGAAGATGCTACAGGGTGACACGTTGAAGCTGTTCAGCGACTATGCCTATTATGATGGTAACGACCAATTGGCGCAGGCCCGTCGTAATGTGATTCTCAAACATCGCAATTCGACCTTGTATACCGACTCGTTGGACTATGACCGCTTGTATAATTTCGGTAACTTTTTCGAAGGCGGTAAACTGGTGGATGGCAAGTCGACGCTCACCAGCGACTGGGGCGAGTACCATACCGATACCAAGATGGCCATGTTCTACTATGATGTGCGTCTGAAGGATCAGAAGATGTTTCTGACCACCGATTCGCTATATTACGATACCCGTACGTCGACGGCCCATATCGTGGGTCCCTCCCGTATCCTGTCGGGCAGTAGCGAGATCTATAGTGAGGACGGCTATTACAATACCCGTACGGAACATTCCGAACTCTTCGGCCGTTCGGTGGTGAAGGACCAGGGCAAGACGTTGATTGGTGACAGTGTCTATCACAATGCCCAGGACGGTACGAACTACGCCTATCGCAATGTGATATTGACGGATTCTGTCAATAAGAATATGTTGACAGGAGACTATTGTGAATACAACGACTCCACAGGTTATGCGATGGCCACGAAACGTGCTGTTGTCGTCGATTTCTCGCAGAAGGACTCGTTGTTTATCCATGCCGACACCTTTAAGATTTTTACGTTCAACAACAAAACCGATTCGGTCTATCGCAAGATCCATGCTTATAATAAGGTTCGCGCGTATCGAGTGGACGTTCAGGCCGTTTGCGACTCGATGGTCTATAGTTCGCTGGATTCCTGTATGACGATGTACAAAGACCCTATTGTCTGGAATATGAATCAGCAACTCTTCGGTGAGGAGATCAAGGTCTATATGAACGACTCCACCATCGACTGGGCACACGTCATCGGACAGGCTTTTTCGGTAGAGCAGATGCCCGATACCGTACATTTCAACCAGGTGTCGTCCAAAGAGATGAAGGCCTTCTTCGAGAAAGGTCAGATTCGTGAGTCGCAGGCCATTGACAACGTGTTGATCGTCTATTATCCTGTTGACGATTCGGACAGTACGCTGATCGGTCTGAACTATACTGAGACCCCTCTGCTGAAGATGTTCCTTGAGAATCGCAAGTTGAAGCGTATCTGGATGTCAAAACCCAAGGGAACACTGTATCCGATGACGCAGATTCCCTCCGAAAAATATTTCCTGCCGGGCTATGCGTGGTTTGACTATGTCCGTCCGTTGGACAAAGACGATATCTTTAATTGGCGCCCCAAGAATGCCGGTTCGGAACTGAAGGAGGTTAAACGCCGTGAGGCTCCCAAGAATAGTGTGAGACAATGACAGACGTAATCCAACTGCTTCCCGATAGTGTGGCTAATCAGATAGCTGCTGGTGAGGTGATACAACGCCCCGCCTCGGTCATCAAGGAGTTGGTGGAGAATGCCGTTGATGCTGGCGCTCATACTGTCAATGTCCTTGTCGTTGATGCCGGAAGGACGTCCATACAGGTCATTGACGACGGTTGCGGCATGTCAGAAACCGATGCCCGTCTGGCTTTCGAGCGCCATGCCACTAGTAAGATTCGCAAGGCCGATGATCTCTTCGCGCTCCACACGATGGGTTTTCGCGGTGAGGCGTTGCCGTCGATAGTCGCTGTGTCGCAAGTCGAGCTCCGTACCCGTCGTCAGGAAGACGAGATTGGTACTTGTCTGGTGCTTTCCGGTTCACGTGTCGAGAGTCAGGAACCATGTTCCTGTCCTGTGGGTAGTAGTTTTCTCGTCAGCAACCTGTTCTTCAATGTCCCTGCCCGTCGTAAGTTCCTCAAGACCAATGCCACCGAGCTGAATAATATCCTGACGGCTTTCGAACGTATCGTACTCGTCTATCCCGACATCAATTTCACGCTGCATAGCAATGGTCAGGAACTCATGAATCTCCGTGCCGGTTCGTTGCGCCAGCGTATCTCCGATGTCTATGGCCGTCGCTATGGTCAGGAACTCCTGGCCGTCAGTGTCGAGACGGCGATGTGTAAGGTTTCGGGATTTGTTGCCAAACCTGAGGCCGCACGTAAGAAGGGAGTAGCAGAATATTTCTTCGTCAATGGACGTTTCATGAAGCATCCTTATTTCCATAAGGCTGTCCAACAGGCTTACGACCGGTTGATTCCTACGGGGATGCACGTACCTTATTTCATTTATTTTGAGGTTAGTCCTGCTGATATCGATGTCAATATCCATCCCACGAAGACGGAGATTAAGTTTGAGAACGAGCAGGCCATCTGGCAGATTCTGACAGCAGCGGTGAAGGATGCCATCGGACAGTTCTGTGAGATTCCGCAGATAGATTTCGATATAGAGGGTAAGCCCGATATTCCGGTGTATAATCCCACTCTGTCTGATGTCCATGGACCCTCGATGATGCCTACTGCCCCGCGAACTGTCAGCAATCCCGCCTATAATCCCTTCTCTGACCGACGGTCAGGGAGTGGTGTTGCAATCTCTTCTTCCTCCAAGAAGGCTCCTAACGGGTGGGAACAGCTATACGACGGTGTTGGTCGTGAGGACACGTTGTTTGCCCCCGAGATGAATGCGGAACCAGTCTCTGTGCCTCATACGTCATTGGCCGAAGACAAGTCTCCCGTGCATTATCAGTATAAAGGTTGTTACATCATGACTGCCGTCAAGTCGGGGTTGATGGTTATCGACCAGTACCGTGCCGATGTCCGCATTCGCTACGAGCAGTGTCTTGCCCAGCTGCAGGCCCGTTCGTCAGAGACCCAGCAGGTGCTCTTCCCTGAGGTGGTACAGTTCAGAGCCTCCGAACAACCCCTGTTGGAGCGCATTCTGCCGCGACTGTCGGCCATCGGTTTCGAACTCACCGATTTAGGTCAGGGCAGCTATGCCGTCAATGGCATTCCTACTGGTCTCGACGGTCTTAACTATGTCCAGTTGATTCACGATATGGTAGATGATGCTGTCAACAGTGCCGGCGACACGATGGACGACCTCAACCGTACTTTGGCATTAAGTATGGCGCGTCATGTGGCTATTCCGCAGGGACAGGTGCTTAGCAACGACGAGATGGAGAATCTCGTCAACGAGCTCTTTGCTTGTACGAATGTCAATTATACGCCCGACGGAAAGGCCATTTTGGCTATTCTTCCCCAGCAAGACATCGAGAAACTGCTAGGATAGTGCTCTAAACTCTAAACATTGAACTCTAAACTGAATAATATATGAAGAAGGTTTTATTATTTTTACTGTTAATCGGTCTTTCGAATGGTGTGATGGCACAGGCAGAAGTGTCTGGTGAGAAGCACAGCGTGGCTACCAATTCGTTCTGGGCCAACTGGTTTGTGCAGGCCAATGTGGTGGGCTCCTCCTTCTGGGGAAGTCAGGAACAGCAGTCTGTCAAATTCAGTAAGTTGACGAAAGACTATCGTACCAACCTAGGATTCTCCATCGCTTTGGGTAAGTGGTTTACTCCCGGTCTTGGTCTTCGTACCAAGTTCAATGGTGTCTGGGGTCGTAGCATCATCTCCGAGGACAAGAGCCTCAATGCCAGCAAATATTGGACCCTGCAGGAACAGGTCTTGTTCAATCTCAGCAATATGCTGATGGGTTATAACGAACAGCGTGTATGGAATTTCATTCCCTATGCCGGTGGCGGTGTCGGTCGTAACATGTCATACGGCTGCTATGCCTTGGGTTTCTCGGTCGGTCTGCTCAACACGTTCCGCATCAGTCAGAAGGTCGCTTTTAACTTCGACATCAACTATGGTTCCTACGAGCCTTCGTTCGATGGTTTCAGTGCCGGCGGCGACTCCAAGCTCAGTCTGAAGGGGCGCGACCGCGTCATCAACGTGGAGCTGGGTCTGACCTATTGTTTGGGTAAGGCTACGTGGAAGTCTACACCCGATATAGATGCTATGCAGGCATTGTCACAGAGCGAGATTGATGCCCTCAACGCCCAGTTGGCCGACCTCATGGCAGAGAACGAACGCTTGGGTGAGGAACTCGCTAATGCTGAACAGCAGACCGCTCCTGCTCCTCAGGAACCTGTCACCATTACCAAGGTTGTCGCCGCTCCTGTTTCTGTGTTCTTCAACCTCAACAAGGCTGTCATCTCTTCCCAGCGCGACCTGCAGAATGTCGCTGCGCTTGTGGCTGTTGCCAAGGAGCAGGGTGCTAAACTCGTGGTTACGGGTTATGCTGACAGTCAGACGGGCAGTGCCGAGCGCAACCGTCAGCTCTCCGAACAGCGTGCCGAGGCTGTCGTTGCCGAACTGTTGAAGATGGGTGTCTCGCGCAATCAGATAGAAACCGTTGCCGTTGGTGGTGTCGATACCCTTACACCGACGCCTTATAACCGTCGCGCAACAGTCGAAATAAAGTAATTTTCGCCTAAAAGATAAAAAAGTGGTGCAAAAGTTTGGCAGTTTCAAAAAAACTCCGTACCTTTGCACCGCTTTTCAAAAGAAAGGGCGTTTAGCTCAGCTGGTTTAGAGCATCTGCCTTACAAGCAGAGGGTCGGCGGTTCGAATCCGTCAACGCCCACAAAATAATCCCGCAATGCATAGGCACTGCGGGATTTCTTTTTATCTTTGTTTTTGTTTAGAAGTCGAGTTGACAAGCGACGCCGAGTACACGATTGGTTCGTGTGAAGCTGTCGCTGACGCCCGCCGTAGGATAGTCGTTGCGGTTGTAATTCTCGTAGTTCGTCTGGAAATAAGCTGCCGAGATGGTGACGTTATCACTAACCTTGTAGTTGAAACCGAGACCGATGCTATAGCTATTGACGACGAACGACATATCGTTCATGTATTCGTCGGAGATTCCGTAGCGTGTGAGCTGTCCACCGCACGACACGTTCAACTTGTCGTTCACATCCCATTCTACACCGGCGAGGAATTCGTTGGTGTTGTGTTTCAGCAGGTCCTGTGTGTTATTATACCACGATGCATCCTTATCGAAATAGTGGTGCCATCCGAGGTTCAGACTGACGATGTCGATAGGTTTCCACTGTGCACCGATGGTGAGCAGTGCGGGAGCATCCTCGTTGACCCTCTCACCGTCGCGGTATTTGTTGACGGCAGCAATCTCGCTGGCCTCGTTGACGGTTGACTCGTTCTTCATGCGGATCTGTGTCTTGAATTCGTACTTGGCAGCGAAGTTGAAGTTGCTGACTTTATAGTCGACACCGATGACGGGTGCAAAGCCCACACCGTCCTGATTACACAGCAGGTTAACACCCTGGGCATATTTCTGCAACTGCAGCAGACTGCCGTGTGTTGCCTCGAGCTGTTGCTGCTGTGCGAGGAGTTCGGCAGGAACGTCAATGCCAGCAGCCTGATACTGTGCGATGGCGGTATTGACCAGTGTGAGGTTGTTGTTGACGGTCGTCGAAGTGCCCTGCAGATAGTCGGCGAAATCGACGTAGCCGCCTTCGGTCTTCACCTGTATGTTGTTCAGCTTTGCCTTATACGTAGCGTCGCCATAGAGCATGCGCAGACCGCCATAAACCGACAGGTTAGGGTAGATCTTATACGCTGCACCGACCTGTACGCCGTAGTAGTACTGACGGCCCTTCATATAGCTATCCATGTCGTAACCCTGAGCACCCAGAGGTTGGAGCATGTGTGCAATAGAACCTACGACGCTCTCGAAGGATCCCAGACCGTCTGCAAACTCACACGAGCCACCGCCACCGGGTACGGAGAGATTGAACTGTATGCTCCAGTTACCTTTATTATATGCACCCTGCAGTGATGGAATGACCGGTGCGTCGGCCACACCCTCGAATTCCTTGACGCTCTGACCGCCATTCTTCTTGCCCAGTGCAAAGACGGGATTGGTAGAAGTGATGGTACGCGTTTGGTGTGCGTATTGCCAGTTGAGGGCTATGTGGAAACCTTCTGGCATAAATACCACGCCGGCAGGGTTTGAATAGACGCCGTCGAGTCCGATAGCTGCGTCACGCGCGGGGTTCTTTAAAAATAAAATACTTTGATTGGTGTTAGTGAGGATTCCGCCTGCAAAAGCGGTTAATGTTGTCATCGTGAAAACAATCAACGAAAATACAATCTTTTTCATTTCTTTTAAACTATTTTTCCTAAAAACAGCCGCAAAGGTAGCATTATTGCACAAAATGAGTATAAAAGTGCAATAATAATTAACGTTTATTAACTAAAAGCGCACACTTTCTGCACAAATGTGCCAAAATGTGCATAAAATTGTGTGCGATAACACAACTTTTTCGCTCTTACATCTTCTCTCTTACGTCTTACTTTTTATTCTCCGTCGGATAACTGACGCGGGTATGATAGATGGTCTTCAGTTTCTCGATGAGGACAGTCTTGGCATATTGGATGTCGCGGAAGGTGATAGGACACTCGCGGAAATATCCATCAGCCACCTGTGAGTCGACGATACGCTCCACCAATTCGCGGATGGTCTGTTCAGTATAGTCGGATAGCGACCGTGATGCTGCCTCGACGCTGTCGGCCATCATCAGACAAGCCTGTTCGCGGGTAAACGGATTCGGTCCGGGATACGTAAACAGCAGGTCATCCACCGGTTGATCCGGGTGTTCGTTCTTATAGCGGATGTAGAAGAACTTCGCCTTGCCCTGACCGTGGTGTGTGGCGATGAAGTCGCGGATGACTTTCGGCAGATCGTATTTGTCGGCCATCTTCAAACCCTCGGTGACATGACTGATAATATACTGTGCCGACTCAATATCGGTGAGCATCTCGTGGGGGTCGATGCCCGACTGGTTTTCCGTGAAATAGATGGGGTTGGCGAGTTTACCGATGTCGTGATACAGGGCACCCGTACGAACCAGTTGTGAATCGGCATCAATCTTGTTTGCTATCTCGCCGGCAAGGTTTGCCACCTGTATGGAGTGATTGAACGTGCCGGGAGCGACCTCACTCATCCGTCGCAACAAGGTGCTGTTAGTATTCGAGAGTTCGATGAGCGTGATATCGCTGGTGAAACCGAATGCCTTCTCGATGAGGTAGAGTAACGGATAGGCAAAGAGAAGTAGTATGCCGTTGACGATGAGATAGTTATAGGAAGAGTAGTCTATCACGGTGAGTCCGGTAGTCTGTGTCCAGTCGAACGCGAGGTTTACAGCCATCGCCGTGAGGGTGATGATGAGGGCTGAACGGAATATTTGTGCGCGGTAGGAGAGTTCGCGCAGGGAATTGATGGCAACAAGTCCGGCCACGATTTCTACTACGACGAATTCGAACGGGTGTTGTAGCATGATGGAGCAGATGAGCACCATGATGACGTGTGTCATGAATGCCGTTCGGGAGTCCATAAACATTCGTATGAATATGGGCACCATGGCGTAGGGAAGTATATAGACGTGTATGAAAGTGTTACGTACGAAGAGCGCGGTAAGTAGTGCGAATATGACGATGAGTGCATATAGCATGGTCAGTGAGCGCGGCTTGTCGAAGTAGTCCTTGCGATAGAGCGTCAGGTAGAGTGTGAAGCATATCATAAGGATGGTGACATAGAGTATCTGTCCAAGCAATGATATGCGGTTTTGTACTTCATTCTTATTGAGACGGTCGTTTTCCTTGAGATAGGACTGGATGATGTGATAGGTTTGCTGGTTGATAATCTCTCCGCGGTCAACAATCTTCTCGCCTTTCTGTACGAGTCCACTAGCGAGCGGGATACTGGTGATGAGTTCGTTACGGCTGGTCTCGCTGCGTGTACGATCGTAGATAAGGTTCGGTTGGATATAGTTGTTCAGGTCGCATTTCTGCAACAGATGGCGGTGAGCGTTCAGCTTCTCGTCTTGGAAGAGCTGTTCGTAAGCGCTCTTGGCGGAATAGATTTCTAGGATAGACACGCTGCTAGCCTGTTTGTTATTGACAATACGGATCATGCTAAAGGTGTCTTTCTTGAGCTCTTCGTATTCCTTCGACTCCATGATGCCCTGCTGGTAAAGGCTATGCAGGCGGTTGGAGATGATTTCGATATAGTCCAGAGGCAGCTCGGCGATGCCGTCAGGGTAGTCAGACACGAACTTGCGCACCATACGTGCCTCGATGGAGACATCAATATTATAATAGGGTTCGTATTGCTTCAATATGCTGTCGCGCTCGTGTTTGATGGCCTCGTCGGATTTATACACGGGGAAGTCGAAGGGTGCCGTGAGATCAGCATATTTCCAAGGTTTGCCCTGTTCGACGAGATAGCTGTTGTTATTATCGTGTGGCATCGACCATACGACGATGGCAACGGTGCCTATCACTAGTGCGGCACGTAGCAGCCAGTCGCGCCACAAAAGGTTCTCTTTCAGACTAAAATTGCTCATTTACGTACTAATTTTCTGCAAAGATACAAAAAACTCTTAACTTTCAACTCTAAACTCTAAACTTTTTATTACCTTTGCAAAAAAATTAGAAGAATAGCATGTCAGAAAGAAGAGTTAGGGTGCGTTTTGCACCCAGTCCCACGGGGGCTTTACACATCGGCGGCGTACGTACCGCACTCTATAATTACTTGTTTGCACGCCAGCATGGCGGCGACCTTGTGTTCCGCATCGAAGACACCGACTCCACACGTTTCGTGCCTGGAGCAGAAGAGTACATCATCGAGTCGTTCAAGTGGCTGGGTATCCAGTTCGACGAGGGCGTGTCGTTTGGTGGCGACAAAGGACCCTACCGTCAGAGCGAGCGTCGCGACATCTATAAGAAATATGTCCAGCAGTTGTTGGATGCCGACAAGGCATATATTGCTTTCGACACCCCGCAGGAGTTGGAGGCTAAGCGTGCCGAGATTCAGAACTTCCAATACGACTGCCACACGCGCAGTCAGATGCGTAACTCGCTGACTCTCCCCAAGGAGGAAGTCGAGCGACTGATTGCCGACGGCAACCAGTATGTTGTTCGTTTTAAAGTCGAGGCCGGTCAGGAGATTCTCGTCAACGACCTCATCCGTGGCGAAGTACGTGTCAAGAGTGATATCTGCGACGACAAGGTGCTGTATAAGAGTGCCGACGAACTGCCGACGTATCACTTGGCGAATATCGTCGACGACCACTTGATGGAGATTTCCCATGTCATTCGCGGCGAGGAGTGGTTGCCCAGTGCACCGCTGCACGTCATGCTCTACCGTGCCTTCGGGTGGGCGGATACCATGCCGCAGTTTGCCCATCTGCCGCTGTTGCTGAAGCCTGTCGGCAATGGTAAGCTCTCGAAGCGTGATGGCGACAAGTTGGGTTTCCCCGTATTCCCCTTAGAATGGCACGACCCCAAGACGGGCGAAGTCAGTTCAGGCTATCGCGAACAAGGCTACTTGCCCGAAGCCGTCATTAACTTCCTTGCGCTGCTGGGCTGGAGTCCTGGCAACGACCAGGAAATGATGACGCTCGACGAGATGGTCAAACTCTTCGACATCTCCAAATGCTCGAAGAATGGTGCCAAGTTTGACTTCATGAAGGCCGAATGGTTCAACCGCCAGTACCTCCTGCAGCGTCCGGACTCCGACTGGTGTCCTGCTTTCGACAAGGTACTGAAGGAGAATGGCATTACGGCCACTGCCGAGCAGGAAGCCGAAGTGGTGCGTATGATGAAGACGAAGGTCATTGAGGTGACAGACAAACAGGGCAACACTAGGAAGCGTAACGTTTCCTTCCCCAGTGACCTCTGGCCGCTTACAAAGTTCTTCTTCGTGGCTCCCACCGACTTTGACCGGGAGGGTGACAAATTTATCCGCAAGAACTGGAACGAGCAGACGGCCGATCAGATGCGCCAGATGCAAGCTGTGCTGGAAACCATCAACGACTGGAGCGTGGAAGGTCAGAAAGCCGTTGTGGACCCGTGGGTGGAACAGACGGGCTTCAAGCCTTGGAACGCATGGCGCATCGCTCTTGTCGGCACTGGTCAGGGACCTGATATGTACGAACTCTCTGCCTTCCTCGGCAAGGAAGAGACGCTGCGCCGTATGCAGCGCGCCATTGAGGTTCTTGGCTAGAAATGTCGGAATGACGGAACAACGAAATACCGTCATAACGCAATACCGAAATCCCGAAATAACGAAATAACGTAATAACGAAATAAATTGTATAATTTAATCATTTACATCTACCAGCTGGGCGTCATCATTGCGAGCCTGTTTAATGAAAAGGTGCGCAAAATGTGGCGTGGAGAACGGGAGGCCATCCGCATCCTGAAGGAGAAGGTCGACCCCAACGCCAAGTACGTGTGGTTCCATGCTGCCTCGCTGGGAGAGTTCGAACAGGGCCGTCCGCTGATGGAACAATTGCGTCAGGATCACCCCGAGTACAAAATCCTGCTGACATTCTTCTCGCCTTCTGGCTATGAGGTGCGCAAGAATTATGCCGAAGCCGACATCATCTGCTACTTGCCGCTGGATACCATCACCAATGCACGCCGCTTCCTGCGAAACATCCGTCCCGTGATGGCGTTCTTCATCAAGTACGAGTTCTGGTATAACTACCTGCATATCTTGAAACACCGTGGTGTACCCGTCTATAGCGTCAGCAGTATCTTCCGTCCGGGACAGATCTTCTTCCGCTGGTACGGTCGTCAGTACAGTCACGTATTGAAGTGTTTCACCCATTTCTTCGTGCAAAACGAGATCAGCAAGGAATTGCTGGGAACTATCGGCATCACGAACGTCTCTATCGTCGGTGACACCCGTTTCGACCGCGTGTTGCAAATCAAGGCTGCCGCCAAACAACTGCCCATCGTCGAGGCATTCCTTTCTAAGCCGAAGTCCGGTGCGGCGGAGTTTGGCTCCGCTGAAGCCCCCAAGGTTTTCGTCGCCGGCTCTTCGTGGCAGCCCGACGAGGACATCTTTATCCCCTTCTTCAACGAACACCGCGACTGGAAACTCATCATCGCCCCGCACGTCATTGGCGAGGAACACCTCAAGCAGATCGAGTCCAAGCTCGCGGGCCGCAAAGTCGCAAGGTACTCCTCCCTAGAACATCTAGAATCTCTAGAAAATCTAGACAATCTAGCTCCTCTAGAAAATCTAGAAATCCTCATCATCGACTGCTTCGGACTCCTTAGCAGCATCTACCACTATGCCGATGTCACCTATGTCGGTGGCGGTTTTGGCGTGGGCATCCATAACACCCTCGAGGCCGCCGTTTGGGATGTTCCCGTTATCTTTGGTCCTAACAACGAACGCTTCCAGGAGGCGCAGGGCTTGAAAGCCTGCGGCGGAGGATACGAAATCACCGGTGCCGACGATTTCCGCCGTATCATGCAGCGTTTCATCGATACCCCGCAGACCATCACGGAGTCCGGCCGTCAGTCCGGTGCCTTCGTCCAGCAGATGACCGGCGCTACGAAGAAGGTCCTCAGCGCCGTAAAATTATAATTGTCGAAATACCGTTATACCGAAATAACGAAAAAAGAACAATGGCTTTAATCAAGAGTTACCGTGGTCTGACACCCAAGTGGGGCAAGGACTGTTATTTCAGCGAGAATGCAACCATCGTCGGTGATGTCACGATGGGTGACGAGTGCAGCATCTGGTTCAATGCCGTCGTACGCGGCGACGTGGCACCCATCACCATCGGCAACGGCACCAATGTGCAGGACGGTTCCTGCGTCCACGTCACTCACGACACCGGTCCTACGCATATCGGCAACATGGTGACCATCGGACATAACGTCACCGTCCATGCCTGTACCATCCACGACGGTGCGCTCATCGGGATGGGCGCGACGCTGCTCGACGGCTGCGAGGTGGGCGAGGGATCTATCGTCGCTGCCGGAGCCCTGGTATTACAGAACACAAAGATTGGTCCTCACGAGATTTGGGGCGGTGTGCCGGCGAAATATATCAAACCCACGCGACCCGGACAAACCGACAACTCGAAGCACTACGTGGAATATGCGAAGATCTATATGGACGAAAATCCCGACTGCCGCTACTAAGGACGTTCTCTCCTTGAGAGTGTGGCGTTGCAATGAACGTTAAACATTGAACATTAAACGACAGCAGACAAATATTTTGGAATATGGGATTACGAATATTTATACTATGCGGGCTGCTTTTTAACGTCATTCAATGTTCAATGTTTAACGTTCAATGTTGTGCGCAGCCCGGGGACTACGAATGGACCACGCCCAGCAACAATTCCTCCGAGTCGATGCCCTGCGGTGGCGGCGACATCGGCATGAATGTCTGGGTCGAACAGGGCGACATCCTCTTCTACCTCTCGCGCAGTGGTTCGTTCGACGAGAATAACACGCTCTTGAAGGCTGGCCGTTTCCGTGTCAGCCTCTCGCCGGGATTGGATATGACGCATTTCCGTCAGATCCTCCACCTTGCCGACGGCTATGTCGAGATTACCGACGGCCAGCTCTCCGTCCAACTGTGGGCCGACGTCAAGAAACCCGTCGTCCATGTTGACGTGTCGAGTCCGAAGGTGAAGCAGAACATGGCGGTGACCTACGAAAACTGGCGTATGCAGGATCGCGAGATGACGAAGCGCGAATGTTTCCAGTCGAGTTATAAGTTTGCGGCACCGAAGGGCCTGAAGACACTCGCTGACAAGGTTGTTGCGACAAATAAGGACATCACCTTCCTCCATCAGAACGGTGAAGAGACCATTTTCGACGCCACTGTCACCCAGCAGGGCATGGACGCCGTGAAGGACCGCCTATATAACCCGCTGAAGAACCTCATCAGCGGCGGTAAGATGCAGGTGCGCGACATGGTACTGATGGACTCCATCCACGGTCGCTATGCCAGCACTGACTACGATGGTTGGATGTATGTGACGAAATTTCCGAAGCGTACGTTGCACCTGCAGGTCATCATGGCGAACGTGCAAGGCACCGAGCAGGATTTCTCAGACGCCATCGCTGCCACCGAGAAACTCATCAGTCGTGAAATTGACCGCCAGGCCTCGCGCCAGTGGTGGAACGAATTCTGGCAGCGCAGCTACGTCGAAACCACCACTCCCGGCGGTTCTCCGACGGGTCCCGCTACTCCTGCCGACCTCATCCGCAATTACAACCTCTTCCGCTATATGCTGGGCTGCAATGCCCTTGGCCAGTGGCCTACGAAATTCAATGGCGGACTCTTTACCTTCGACCCCGAATATGTCAACAATGCCGACGAATATCGTCTCTCGCCCGATTTCCGCAACTGGGGTGGGGGCGTTCATACCGCTCAAAACCAGCGCCTCGTCTATTGGCCCATGCTGAAAAATGGCGACTACGACGCCTTGAAGGCCCAGATAGACTTCTACCTGCGCATCTATAAGAATGCCGAGGAACGCTCGCGGCTCTATTGGGGCCACGAGGGCGCCTGTCTGACGGAACAAATCGAGAACTACGGTCTGCCGTGCTATCCCGAATACGGCACGAAGCGCCCTGCCGGTTTCGACCCGGGACTGGAGCGTAATGCGTGGCTTGAATACGAATGGGACACCTGTCTTGAATTCTGCATGATGGCCCTCGAATCCGACCGCTACCAAACTGCCGTTCAACGTTCAACGTTCAACGTTCAATGTCTCGACTTCGTCCGCTCCTGCCTGCGCTTCTTCGACGAACACTACCAGTACCTCGCCAACCGGCGCGGTGCTAAGCGTCTCGACGCCAACGGCAAACTCGTGCTCTATCCCGGTTCTGGCGGCGAAACCTATAAGATGGCATACAACTCCACCTCTACTATCGCCGCCCTGCGTACCGTCGCGACAGCGCTGTGCGACTCAGTTCTGCTGAGTCGCCTCCCCGATATCACCATCCGCAACGGCATGATAGCTCCCGCCCTGCACTACGAACGCGTGCAGAACACCGAACCCACGCAGCTCTATCCCGTCTTCCCTTGGCGCATGTACGGCGTCGGACGACCCGACCTCGACATCGCCCGCAATACCTACCTCAACGACTCACTGGCACTCAAGTTCCGCTCGCATGTCGGGTGGAAACAGGACGCCATCTGGGCCGCCTGTCTCGGACTGACCGACGAGGCCCAGCGTCTCGTGACGCTGAAGATGCAGGATGGTCCCTTCCGCTTCCCCGCTTTCTGGGGACCGGGCTTCGACTGGGCTCCCGACCACAACTGGGGCGGTTCGGGCATGATTGCCATGCAGGAAATGCTCCTGCAGGAAGTCGGCGACACGCTCTACCTCTTCCCCGCATGGCCCCGCGACTGGGACGTGCGCTTCCGGCTCCATGCCTCCCGCGGCACGGTGGTCGAAGCGGAAATGCGTAAGGGAAAAGTCGTCAATGTCCGTGTGACACCTAAAGGACGTAAAACCATCTATTAATTAATACATAAACAGTATGAAAAAGATTGTAGTATGTTTCGTGGCCCTGATGGCCTTCATTGCCTGCTCCGAGCAGAAACCCTTCACCTATCGTGGTCTCTCGTTCTCCATGCCCGCCAGTCAGTTGGTCGATTCGCTCCTGGCACGTGGATTCCTCGTCGATTCTGCCACCTCCGACAGTGGCAGCCAGTATCAGCTCTACAAAGCCGGCGAACCCTACCGCGTCCTCGTGGCTTACGAGAATGACGAGATACGCGCCATCCAGGAGAACTACCACCTCTCCACCAACGACAGCACGCGCCGACTGTGGCAGGAGCTGCGCGACGGACTGGAGAAGGAACTCGACGCATGGCCCAACTGCCCTATCCTCAAGGCTGACCACAAGAAGGCTGACTTCGAGACCGACGGCGGCTTTGTTTCGGTCATTCTCGAGAATACCTACAAACCGACACTGATGGTGCTCTATCAGGTCAAAAAGGAGAAGAAGCAGTAGGATCATCTGTTAAATAATTATAAAACTTACGCGCGGGGCTCACTTCCTCGCGCGTATTTTAATAAAAAAGCGTACCTTTGCAGTCCGATTTAGGGGAAAACACTTAGAATCCCCGTGGACTAGAGTGTGAATAGCAACGTCTTTGGCCGGACGTCGTGGTTCGGGAATCGCTGGTTCAACCATCCGCAACAGCCCTGTTTACAGGCGCAGCGGAGCGCACGTTAGACTAACAACCGGGAGTTAGACCTCGGGTGTTTATTTATGTGCGTACATTATTTATATTAATAAGAACTGTTTTTTAGTAGTAAAAATTTTAAAGAAATGAACACGTTAAGTTACAAGACCGTTTCCGTATCTAAGGAAGCTGCTCGTGAGCAGAAGGAATGGGTGGTCATCGACGCTACCGACCAGGTGGTAGGCCGTCTGGCTTCAAAGGTCGCTAAGATCATCCGCGGAAAGTACAAGCCCACATTCACTCCTAACCAGGACTGTGGCGACAATGTCATTATCATCAATGCCCAGAACATTATCTTTACTGGCAAGAAAGAAACCGACAAGGTTTACACCCGCTACACCGGCTATCCCGGAGGTCAGCGCTTCAATACACCCGCTCAGCTCCGCAAGAAGCCCTTCGGTACAGAGCGCATCCTGAAGCACGCTGTCAAGGGTATGCTGCCCAAAGGCCCCCTCGGCCGTGCGCTGCTCAACAACCTGTATGTCTACGAGGGCACAGAGCATCCTCATACCGCTCAGAAGCCCAAGGCTATCGACATCAACCAGTATAAGTAAGTTTATAGTTTAAAGATTAAAGATAATAGTTAAGATGGAATACATCAACGCAATAGGTCGTCGCAAGAGCTCAGTAGCTCGCGTTTATCTGTCAGAGGGTAATGGCAAGATCACGATCAACAAGAAAGATTTGGAAGTTTATTTCCCATCGGCTATCCTGCAGTATGTCGTTAAGCAGCCGCTCAACCTGCTCGAGGTAGCTGAGAAATATGATATCAAGGTAAACCTCGACGGTGGTGGTTTCACAGGTCAGAGCCAGGCTCTGCGCCTCGCCATTGCACGTGCACTCGTGAAAATCAACGAAGAGGACAAGAAAAAGCTGAAGGATGCCGGTTTCCTCACTCGCGATGCTCGTGAGGTTGAGCGTAAGAAGCCAGGTCAGCCCAAGGCTCGTCGTCGCTTCCAGTTCAGTAAGCGTTAACTTTTGGAGCAGCGAGGGCAAACAAGCTTGCTTGATTTGCCGAGTCGCGACAAAATTCAACGAAGTTAAAATTGGCAGTTGGCTATTGGCCACAACCAAAACTGAACAGTTTAGCATCTAAACCCGCTGGATTTCTTCTAGCTCCTCTAGAACATCTAGTTTCTCTAGATCCTCTAGAAAATCTAGTTCGAACTACCATCGGGCTGGTTCTAACAACAAAGAATTAAAAAGAAAGTAAACAATTTAAAAAAGACAAAGAAACAATGGCAAGAACAAATTTTGACCAGTTGCTCCAGGCAGGCTGCCACTTTGGCCACCTGAAGCGTAAGTGGAACCCCGCAATGGCTCCCTACATCTATACAGAGCGTAACGGTATCCACATCATCGACCTCCACAAGACAGTCATCAAAATCGACGAGGCTGCAGACGCACTCAAGCAGATTGCCAAGAGTGGCAAGAAGATCCTGTTCGTCGCTACTAAGAAACAGACTAAGGAAATCATCGCAGAGAAAGCTCAGAGCGTTGGTATGCCTTACGTAATCGAGCGCTGGCCCGGTGGAATGTTGACTAACTTCCCCACCATCCGCAAGGCCGTCAAGAAAATGGCGAACATCGACAAGCTCATGACCGATGGTACTTTCAACAACCTCTCAAAGCGTGAGCTCCTGCAGGTTACTCGTCAGCGTGCCAAGCTCGAGAAGAACCTCGGTTCTATCGCCGACCTCACCCGTCTGCCTTCTGCACTTTTCGTCGTTGACGTACTCAAGGAGCAGATTGCCGTTCGCGAGGCCAACCGTCTCGGTATCCCCGTATTCGGTATCGTCGACTCTAACTCAGACCCCAAGAACATCGACTTCATCATCCCCGCTAACGACGACGCCAAGGATTCAGTAGAGGTTATCCTCTCTGCTTGCTGCGCTGCCATCAACGAGGGCATCGAGGAGCGTAAGGTCGAGAAGGCTGACGAGAAGGCTGCCGACGAGCAGGACGAGGTCGCTGAGGAGGCTAAGCCCAAGCGTCAGGCCCGCAAGCCCCGCAAGGCTGCTGAGGCTCCCGCAGAGGAAGCAGCCGCTCCCGCTGCCGAGGCTCCCGCTGCTGAGGAAGCTCCCGCTGCTCCCGCTGCAGAAGAGGCTGCCGCTGAGTAATCATAGTTAATCATTCGTGATTAATTAACGTTCAATTCATGGTAATTAATGTTATAAATAAAAGAAAATTATGGCAATTTCAATTGACGATATCAAGAAGCTTCGCGCTATGACCGGCGCTGGTCTCGCCGACGTAAAGAAGGCACTGACCGAGGCCGAGGGCGACTTCGACAAGGCCAAGGAACTCCTCCGTGAGCGTGGCCTCGCTATCGCTGCCAAGCGTAGCGACCGTGAGACATCTAATGGTTGTGTACTCGTAAAGAAGGTAGATGGCTTCGCTGCCATGCTCGCACTCAAGTGTGAGACCGACTTTGTGGCTAATGGTGCCGACTTCATCGCACTCACTCAGGCCATCCTCGACGCAGCAATCGCTGCAAAGGCTGCCGACATCGAGGCTGTCAAAAACCTCACCGTTAACGGTCAGACCGCTCAGGAGGCTGTCACACAGCGTTCCGGTATCACCGGTGAGAAGATGGAGCTCGACGGCTACCTCACACTCGAGGGCGACAACGTAGAGGTTTACGACCACATGGGCAAGCACACCCTCTGCACCATGGTCCAGACCAACAAGCCCGCTGCCGAGCAGGGTCACCTCGTGGCCATGCAGGTTGCCGCTATGAAGCCCGTAGCTCTCGACGCACAGAGCGTCGACCAGAAGATCCTCGACGAGGAATACAAGACTTCTTTCGAGAAGACCAAGCTCGAGCAGGTCGAGAAGTTCGTCGAGATGAAGCTCAAGAAGGCTGGCATCAACCCCAACCTCGTCGATTCTGAGGACCACATCGAGTCGAACACCGCCAAGGGCTGGCTCACCAAGGAGCAGGCCGACGAGGCTCGCAAGGTCATCGCAGATGCAAAGGTCGAGGGCGAGGCAAACCTCAAGATGCCTATGATCGAGAACATCGCAAAGGGTCGCGTACAGAAGTTCCTCAAGGAAAGCTGCCTCGTCGACCAGGAGTTCCAGTTCGGCGACGGCGACAAGGCTACTGTTGCTCAGTGGCTCGCCAAGCAGGACAAGGACCTGAAGATTGTCGCCTTCAAGCGCTTCACGCTCGTTGCCGACTAATCCGCAACACATTTACTTCCCTTTATAATAAAAAAAATCCGCAGCACCATTTTCGGCCTGCGGATTTTTTTTTCTGTGTGTCCTAAGTTAGAGGCGTCTGTTTCTCAGTGTCACTCCTAGGATGCGCATGTAGTCGCGGAACTGCTCCTCAGTCAATATGCGGTGCATCTCTCGTGCGTCTTTCCTCACTGCCTGGCGAATCATGTGTCGCTGTCTCATGCCCTGCACCTCCGATGCCGTCTGCATGTCGTCCGTGAATGTCTCGTGGATGGCCTCCACCTTGTCCATCTGCTCGTCGTTCAGTCCCAGCACCTCCGAGAGGCGGTAGATGTCACAGTTCATGTCGAATCTTTTGTCCGAATTTTTACTCTGTGTCTCAGCGAAGCTTGTTGTCAGTGCCATTGCGGCAACTACTGTCAAAATAATCTTTTTCATAATTTTCTTTTTTTTTGTTATCCTTTATTATTACTACTTATTATCCTGAATGTGAGCCCTTTTGGCTTACGCCGCTTTCCCGTTTATCAGGAAAAGCTCAAATATCCCGTTTGTAATCTTTTTTGTTATCCCGAACATCTTTGTCCTTGTTCTGCTTCTTTGACGCACCACAAAAAAGAAGGTTTAACGAAAAACCCATTTTTTTTCGCTAAACCTCCCTTTATACTACGTATAACTTTTTTTCGTTCGGCCACAAAAAACCCCGCCTTCGGGGCGGGGCTTCATCCTTCTTACATCTTTTTACCTGTTAAGCAATCTCAATCTGGCGCGACAGCTTTACTTTCTCTTCCACTACCTTCGGCAGTTCCACGGTCAGCACGCCGTCCTCCACCTTCGCCGATATCGCGTCCTTCTTCACGTCGTCCGGCAGTATCAGCGTCTGCTCGTATTTCGAGTAGCTGAATTCGCGGCGCAGATAGCGCACGTTCTTGTTTTCCTCCTCTTTATGCTCCTCCTTGTGTTCCATCTTCACCACCAGGTTACCCTCGTCGTTGATGTGCACGTTAAAGTCCTGCTTGTTCATGCCCGGAGCGGCCAGCTCCACCGTATAGGCCTTGTCCGACTCCTTCACGTTGATGGCCGGTGCAGTGCAGTTAGCCTTTGGCATCATGTCGTTGTAAAACAAGTCGTTAAACACTGCAGGAATCCAATTGTTACTTCTCATTGTTGGCATCATAGTTGTTACCTCCTAAATTCTGTTTTTTTTTATTTGTTACACATGTTGTTTTTTTGTTCTCTCGTTGTCGGCCTTCCGGTGCCTTCCACCTTCCGGCCTTCACACTCTCTCTTTGCAACAACAGTGCCAATCCATAAAATACCGACAAAATGACACTCTTTACCGCCATTTTGTCGGTACTTCTTGCCGACCGCCCCGCTCGGCGCCGCCCGCCGTATGGTCTTTAGTGTATCTTGTTCATCTCGCGGATTTTATCCAGCATCTTGCTATTCCACGCCGCGTCGCCAGGGAACTGATAGCGGCAGCAGCCCGTAGCATCGGGGTGGAAAATCGTCAGAGCCGTCTCCGTCAGCGTCACGAAGCCACGATCCGAGAGCCTGAACAGTCCGTCACCCTCCACGGCATTGATCACCGCCATCGGGTCCCACATCTTCTGTCCCGTATTGCAGTTGCATTTCATATACACCTGCTTGATGGGGTGCACGTCCGTCCAGTCGATGTCTGCTATCACCTGCTCCGGCTTATACTCTATGTTGTCACCCACCTCAGCCGGCGAGAAGATGACGTCCACATCCTCCGGCCATAGTTCGAAGAACTTCTTTGAAAACTCAATGGCCTGGCTGAAGTTATAGTCCGGCTCCACGGCCTCGCCGAACACGCCGCCCATCACGTAGATGCATTTCACCTTCTGGCGCACCAGTTCCACGCCCGTCAGTGGCGAATACGTGTCACCTTTCGACTCCAGCAGCTGTGCCAGACATGTCAGGAATCCTATCGAGCAGATGCTCACCGACTTGTCCGGCTGTGCCGCCAGCAGTTTCCGGTACAGCTGCCAACCGTCCAGCAGTGTCGAGTAGTCGTTGATACTGTGTTTAAACATCCGTGTGCCGTCCGTATTCTTCGCGTTGGGCAGCACATCCCTGTAGTCTATCCACACCTTCGGCTCCTTGACGCCGTTGCGCACCAGTCCGATGGGCACGTCGCCATGGCCGAAGTACGTATCCATCACGTCCGCACATGCCGCGCAGTCCTCCCCCTCGCGGTCCACCACCACGCCCAGCAGCCGGCACCGCCCCTGCTCGTCATAGCGGCACAGCATCTCCAGCGAAAACAGGTCGTCAGTGGACGATCCCATGTCCGTGTCCAGTATCACCAGTGGCATTCCCTGATACCCCGGCGTGTCCGGTCCGTCCTCGTTGTCGTCGTTGCTACATGCCGTCAGCATGCTCGCGCCGTAT
Source organism: uncultured Prevotellaceae bacterium (assembly GCA_902774925.1). GTDB lineage: Bacteria > Bacteroidota > Bacteroidia > Bacteroidales > Bacteroidaceae > Prevotella. The sequence goes on from CACYKE010000009.1 coordinate 51,045, forward strand.
ATCATCACGACGCCCATCATCCAATATAGAATCTTTTCCTTCATACGCTCGTATTAAAACTTGTTGCGAAGGTACAAAAAAAATTGATAATTGACAAATGATAATTGATATTTTTTTATCGGACACCAATATAACAGAATATGCTAATATTATTATGCAAGGATAGCATCGCCATAGAGTTTTGAAATCTAACAGAAAAAGTCTATCTTTATAACATAATTGTAAAGTTATGATGTATTCAGTTGCATTCACTTCTACCATCAACTTTCATGTCATTGAGGTTTTATGCAATCTACCTCTAACGGCATAAACTTAGAATGAAGGTATAGTGGTAGGGTTGGTTGCCATCGATGGTGTATTGAGGCAAGGTTCGTTGTCCTCAGGTATCGACACCGCCTACACCATGGATGTTGAGGTCGATATTAAGATTGACAAAACGCCCACGCTGGATGTCTTGCGGATGACGGGGCGCGGCGTCAAGATCCTCTTCGCCGTAGTCCCAGGCACGGATACAGAGAGGCTGGAAGCCGTCGATACGCAAACGGGGACCGACAGCCGATGTCTGAGGACCGATCTCGAACCAACGGATGTCGCAACGGTTGCCATTGTCCTGCGGGCGGATGTATTCCGTTTCGTACGCGCTGAGCGGCATCTTGTATTCACCGAGGAAAGCAGAACGCTTGCGGTCGGGATAGTTCTCCCACGGGCCGCGGCCATAGTAACAAATCTGCGTATAGTCAGCGGGCAGGCGCATCCGCATGCCAAATTTTGGCATCGTCACAATATCGGTTGCCGTGGGCAGGTAGTCCATAGCGACCATGATACGACCGTCGGCCTCCAGCGAGTAAACTATATTTTTATCCCATACTTCACAATCCGCTCCTCCATCATACCTTCGGGCATGAATCGGAGGAGCGTTTTGGTGATGGTGTTCAGCATCGACTGGCGGATGTAGTCCTCCCGGATGTAGAGCGACACACGGCGCTGCGAGAGATAATCGCCCTCTATGCGGCGCACATTCTCGAGCTGGCGGTCTGAGAGGAACGGCAGATGCATCTCGGGGATAATCGTAAAACCGCCATTCTCATCTACAATGCGGATGAGCGTCTCGATGCTGCCTGCCTCATAGACGCGACGGCCCTTCGTCCTTGCCTTGCAAAAGCTGAAGGCACTGTCGCGCAGACATTGGGCTTCTTTCATGATCCACATTTTCTCGTGCTCTAAATTCTCTGGTTTG
>CACYKE010000010.1 GCA_902774925.1 uncultured Prevotellaceae bacterium
AGTGCCCACGACATTGAAGTTCAGAATGCCGATGGTAAAACTATTTATTACAACTACATTAATGATGGCACGGAACTGCAGGTTACTTACGGTGGTAGCAATTATAACTCTTATTTAAACGAATATCAAGGCAATGTTGTTATCCCTGAAGAAGTAACCTATATGAACAGAACCCGTAAGGTGACGAGCATTGGAAGTTATGCGTTCTATGATTGCTCCGGCCTTACCTCCGTCACCATCCCCAATAGTGTGACGAGCATTGGAGATTTTGCGTTCTATTATTGCTCTGGCCTCACCTCCGTCACCATCTCCAATAGTGTGACGAGCATTGGAAATTCTGCGTTCTCTAGTTGCTCTGGCCTTACCTCCGTCACCATCCCCAATAGTGTGACGAGCATTGGTAATTATGCATTCTCTATGTGCTCTGGCCTTACCTCCGTCACCATCCCCAACAGCGTGACGAGCATTGGAAATCATGCGTTCCGGTATTGCTTCGGCCTTACCTCTGTCACCATCCCCAACAGTGTGACGAGCATTGGAGATGAAGCGTTCTATGATTGCTCTGGCCTTACCTCCGTCACCATAGGCAGTGGTGTGACGAGCATTGGAAATAATGCGTTCGATGGAGTCGATATTCCAACTGTCATTTCTTTGATAGAGAATCCGTTTACGATAACAGAAAAAACATCGGATTATAGAACATTCTCTCAAAACACATTCAATAACGCGACGCTATATGTTCCGAATGGTACTATAGATAAGTATAAGGCAACTGATGGTTGGAAAGACTTCTGTTATATACAACCTCAACGGTGTTCGACAGTCCGGACCCAAGAAGGGTATCAATATCACAAACGGTAAGAAGGTCGTATTAAAATAGTAATGCTTTTGCTGGTACTATCACTATCTGCACTACGCTTCAAAGCGGAGATGTTGGCATCATAAAGATTGGTGACAAGGCTGTAAAAAGTAGCCGTAAAAGTAACAAAACACATTGAAGATAATCGAGGAAACATTTGGTTTTCTCGATTATTTTTTGTAACTTTGTAGCATAAAAAAGAAGCAGTTCCGACTGCGTAATTAACCCATATTATTCACCATTTAAAACACTAAAGTTATGAACAAGACATTAAAGACAATCCTTCAGATTCTCGGGTACATCATCAGCGCACTGCTCGGTGCCGCTGGCGGAGCGACTATGATGTAAAAAGACTTACGAGCCATGGAACACAAAGGTTTCAAAATCTCTCAGTACGCCTGTGCGGTGCTGCTCATTGTGAGCAGTATTGCATTGGTGGCGTATCAGGTTGTCGAGATTGACGACGTGGCAGGTGGGCTGCTCTACTATGTGGCGCAGTCGTTCCTTTTGGCTGGTTTCAGACACCTTTGAAAGATACAGTTCAATCATACTGCTTGTAATGTTTTTTGTGGTATTAGAAACCGCTCGGACTAACTACACCGGGTAGAATTATGCAAATATTTTGGCAAATATTTTTCATGTTTTCTTGAAATATTTTCTGGTCACAAAATAACCTGCCATTATTGCCAAATAGCCTAAGGTTATTCGACGATAACCCAGGGTTGTTTGCACAGCGGTTCACAGCGACTTACCTAAGTTGTGACAGATGACAGATGACAGTTTCGAAACAAAGCCCACCCAACCACCATTCACCAGCAAACTATGTCTATATATTCTAATATTTATATATACTATTATTTATAAATATAATAATTATAGTATAAATATACAATTATTAATATAGATAATTCTACTATCTATCAGCCCACTACCACCTTATTCTAAAACTGTCATCTGTCATTTGTCACAGTTGCCTCCAAATTTTCTTGTTATTCTTTTGTGCATTTAGAATTATTTTGTATCTTTGCAAACGGTTCGGGGAGAAATCCGGACTAACAATGCATCGCTATTATTTCGCGCATAGCCAAAAAGCCTCGCAAACTTTAATTGGTATAAAAAGCATCGAAATAATAAGTGACGGATAGCTCGTTAAGGGCTCTCTGTTCTCGCTGTTATTAGTGATTGCACACGTTTAGGCGTGATGCATATACAGCGGGACAGGGGTACCAATGCGAGGCTTGCCTCTTGCTATGCGCAAAGTGCATCACGCTCTTTTTGCGCCATGGCGTGATTGATAGTCGATGCTAACTGACTAAAACTATCAATTGCATTATGGCAAATACGAATTTAGCAAATGCGAAAACTGCAAAGAACGATGAGTTCTATACGCAATACCCCGATATTCAGAAGGAGATAAATGCCTATCTGGACTACGACCCCAATGTATTTCGTGGTAAAACGGTGTTACTTCCTTGCGATGATCCTGAGTGGAGCAACTTTACCAAGTTCTTTGCACAGAACTTTGAATTGTTGGGCTTGAAGAAACTGATTTCCACCAGCTATGCTCCTGAAAGCAAGAAGTACAAGATACCGTATCAGCCAACGCTATTTGAGACTTCGCAGCCGTACTTCGATAACGACAAGAGTAAGACGCACGGCAAGATATTCGTATTGACAGATGATGTTACAGGTGATGGACGTATCAACCTTGAAGATTTGCAATGGCAATACTTGGAGGGTGATGGTGATTTCCGTAGCAAGGAAATACGAAAACTGCGCGACGAGGCAGATATTATTGTGACAAATCCACCGTTCTCGTTGTTTAGGGAATTTATGGCATGGCTGATAGAATCAAATAAGCAGTTCATTATTATTGGGAATAAAAATGCGATTGCTTATAAAGAAGTTTTCCCACTCATTATGAACAATGTAATATGGTTTGGCCCATCCATCACTGGCGGTGATAGAGAATTTATGGTGCCACGATCATATATTACACATTCATCTTCATTAAGAATCGATGAAGAGGGAAATAAATACTTACGTGTTCCTGGCGTGCATTGGTTTACTAATGTTGATCATGGGAGACGACATGAGCCTTTGAAACTAATGACAATGGCAGAGAACTTCAAGCATAGTAAGCATAAGGAAGTAAGAGGTAGGAAAGAATACATTCATTATGAGAATTACGATGCAATAGAAGTCCCATTCTCAGATGCTATTCCATCGGATTATGATGGGATAATGGGTGTTCCTATTTCATTCTTAGACAAGTATTGTCCTGAGCAATTTGAAATACTTGGAATTACAGATAGAGGCAATGAATTTGGAATAAAGACAAAGGAATATACACCCCAAGATACTCCTTTGTATGGTGACTTAAATAGGCGAGGTGCAATTATGGTTGATGGGAAACTTAAATCCACTTTCGCAAGACTATTAATCCGCAAAAAGCAATCACAATGAAGACAGAATTGAAAATCTATACCGTTGAGCAGATTTGCGACGGCTTCGAATACAACGTACTTGAGGGCAAAGGTCTTCATGGTTTATCTGGACAACTGACCATTCAGCAAACAATACGAATTTCCACAAACCGAACTTGAAGTGCTTGATGGTCAGCAACGTATAACGTCGCTTGGTCGTTATGTAAAGAATAAGTTTGCTGTGAAAATAAACGGACTGGAGCAGATATTTGATGGACTGGATGAGGGAATTCAGCAGAAAATTCTCAAAACAGAGTTGTTGGTTTACATCTGTGAGGGCGAAGGCGAACATGCTGAGGAAGAAATCAAGGAGTGGTTTAAGACCATCAACATTGCAGGCATTCCGCTTAACCACCAAGAGGAACTGAATGCCGTTTATAGTGGGAAATTCGTCACACTTTGCAAAGCAGAGTTCAGTAATTCACAGAACGCAAACATTCAGAAATGGGAATCGTATGTGAAAGGCCCAGCTAATCGCCAGCAGTTCTTGGCAACAGCTTTGGAATGGGTAAGCAAAGGCAACGTGGACGGCTATATGTCCGCTCATCGCCGCGACGAAAATATCAACGAAATCAAGACCTACTTCAACACAGTTATAGACTGGGTAGATAGTAAGTTTGATGATGTCTATGATGAAATGCAGGGATTGAATTGGGGCGAGCTATACGAGCGATTCCATCACTTGCCGTTGAATCACTCCGAGTTGTCGGCAAAGGTAAACGAACTGATGCGCGATGACTTTGTGACCAATCGTCGAGGCATCTTTGAGTATGTGCTTGGTGGCTGTCAGGACACAAAATTATTGAATGTCCGTCTGTTCGATAAGCCTACCATGCGCAAAGTATATCAAGAACAAACCGAAAAGGCAAAAGCAGAGGGTATCAGTAACTGCCCTTATTGTGCAGAAGGTCATGAGGCTAACCGCCATAGAATCTGGAAGCCAGAGGAAATGGATGCAGACCACGTAACTGCCTGGAGTAAAGGAGGTTCAACAAGCATCGAGAATTGTCAGATGCTTTGCAAAACTCATAATAGAATGAAAGGAAATAGATAAAAACTACGAGATATGGCACGAGGCAAAGTAATAACAACGCATTTGCGTACAGGCGATCCGAACGGCATTCGCACGGTGTTCATCAGCAATAAGATATGCGAGATGATTGTGTTCCCCAAGTCGGAATTTGAGATGGCGAGCAAGATGGAAGAGAGTTCACGCCCTGCACTCTACATCTTGTTGGGCGAAGATGAGAACGGCAGCGCACAAGCGTATATCGGGGAATCGACTAATGGCATGAAGCGTATCTATAACCACAAAAGCCATAAGTTGTTTTGGAACAAATGCTTAATGTTTGTGGCCAAGGATGAGAGCATCAACAAAGCCGATGTACAATATCTGGAACGCAAGGCCATTGACCTGGCTACGGACTGTGCACAATATGGTGTGATGAACGAGCAGTCAGGTAAGGAAATCTCGTTGTCGAACTACCAGATAGACATCATGGAGGAATTCTTCGATGATGTCCGTCTGCTGGCATCATTCATTGGCTGTCCTATCTTTGAGAAGCAGGAAAAGACAAAGATGAAGAACGGCGAGAACCTGTTTCATATCAGAGTGCGCGACTGCGATGCCCATGGAATCTTCAACGAGAAAGATCACTCGATGCGTATTCTGAAAGGTAGTCTGTTGCCACAGAGTACGGTGCCCTCGTATAGAGACGGTGAGAAGCGCAACGCCATCATTGCTGCTATGTCGAAACCTACGAAAGAGGGCTTCTGGGAGTTGCAGCGCGATTATGTATTGGCTAGTCCCAGTACTGCCGCCAGCTATTGCTCTGGTCGTAGTTGCAACGGTTGGTTGCATTGGATTAACGATGAGGGCCAGTCGTTAGATGAATTATATCGAAGCGAGTAAAGTAACCTGTGACAAATGACGGATGACAGTTTATATTTTTAGGGAATAGCACCAATTATTTGGATGTTCCAAAAAAAATTTGTACCTTTGTGCCCAAACCCGGAAGGGTTATAAAGGGAAACCATAGATTTAACTTCATATGCCCCCTGTTTCTATTTAGAAGCAGGGGGATTTTTATGGTATTCAGAATAGATAGAATACCAACGCAAATATTCTTCTTTTCTCGCTGGTGACATCAGACCTCCAGCCAATAATCTCCCCTCCATTCTAAAAACGAACTCAGTAAGGGTAAGACCCATTGCATCACAGTACTCCATCAATTCAATTACATCTAATCTCCTGTCACCTATTTCGGTCTTACTTACGTAAGACTGTTCAATGCCAAACAGCAAAGCGAGTCTTTTCTGTGAAATTCTATGATGCTTACGTTCAATTTTAAGAACCTCACGGAAGACTTTCCACCTTTTCTTATATAATTCTTTAACCATATCGCCTGCAAAGGTACAAAAAATATCCCAAAATCGAATATCTGAGAATACAGTAAACCTCTTACGTGAATGTGCCCTTGATTTGGAGACGTACAAAAGCAATCTTCAAATCATATGACAAAGAATAAAAAGAAACAGCGTAGGACGGTTAAACAGTCCAAGAAGGAGTTTACAGCAAAAACTCGAGTGTATGACTTGGTGAAGCGTGAGTATCACGACGAACTGAAAAAACTATCTCAGGACATTCGTCCCTATGTTAGGAATCCTGATGACATCGACTGGAAACATCTCAAGTGTTTTGAATTTAACGACAAGTTAATCAGCAAGGCTGAGTTTGTGCTCATTATTGTACGCTTTCTTCTTGCAATTAATAAAGGCGAAGGTATGAAGTGCAAGATGTCTGTTTTCATCCGATATCTCACCTCAAATGAACACAGCAATTTTAACATAAAGTACAGGTCACTCAACACTCTGATATACAGGATGTTTGAATATCTTGAAAGCCAAGAAATAGAAGCATAAAAGTTGTAGCACAAAAACGTATTTAAAATATAAACGTTTATAAATCAAGCAGTTACAGAAAGGTAAAAAGATACAGCGTATTACTATTTTGATTACCTTTGCAGCGAGCAATCCAAACGGATAAGACTCAAGCGCTCTGTCATAGTAAATTTTAATTGATGGCGTGACGACGACCATAAATCTTACGGTTTCTGTTTGTGAAAATCGAACCGGTTCTCTTGATATGCTGCGAGGTCATAGACGGAAAGGCCAGCTGACTTTCCAGACCTCAAAGCTTTACGATAAATTAATTTTGTTAATTCATAATATAACGATTATGAAAGAAACAAATAATAAAATTTGCGCAACCATTATCTGTAATGGTCGCCCAGCTCTCACTCGTAGGGCAAAGTATTTGGTCAAGCTCTTGAAGAGCCTTGTTCCAGACGATGTCCTTGCTTATGTCGAATGTGAGTTTTGTAGTGAAACTCGCCACCATCAGAACAAGATGGCCGAGAGAATCTTTGCCATACTGGTTGGCAGTTACAAGCTCAGTACACTTGACGACTCTCGCTTAGAGTTGAAGGTGAACGAACTGGCACATATGCTAATTGGATACATAGACCCATTTCGGCTGAACAGAAACGAGTAAGCAGCAGTAATACCGGTGCGCGTTTATGCGCTATAGTATAGACGCGTACCTTTAATTAAATAACAAAAAGAAAGGAAAAAAGATTATGAATAAACCAGTTTTCGCTTGCAATCCCCGACTGCGGGATGCTTCAGGGAATGTCACAGAGCAGTGCAAATCCCTTAACAACGCTTGGCCAGCAACGGCTGAGCAAATATTAACCGTTCTGAATCGTGAAGATGTGTCAAAAACCGTCGAGTCGCTGCGCCAGAACTTCAGTGAGGATGTGAAACTTTGGGGATTACCCTACATCTGTCCGCACTATTCAGCCTTCCGAAACAACCATCGGGCTCAGGAGGATATTCTGCCCGAAACGTTCACGAACGACAGTTGTGTCGACATCGACGACCCAAAAAAGGCTCCGATAGCCATTGAGCGCGCTTTGGCCATGAACCAAGACGAGATGAGCGAATGGAAGGACAGCGTGCTTTACATCGAATACTCTACTCGCAGGCCCAAAGCTCATATTTGGATTCGGATGCCAAAAGGTAAGACTATCGAGGAGAGCCAACGAATGTTCTGTAGTGACTTGGGCAGCGATCTTTCGGTAGAACCAGACCCTCAGTGCTTCACTCCGGAGCGTCTAATCCTAATGACTGGTGATGAAGTCTATCGCTCAGAGCGTTGGCTACAGCCACTCTCCGACGAGGAGATAGAGGAGCGTCGTGAGGCATTTTTGATGCGAGGGCTCGACGTGGATGGACGTCCGTTGAAGAAGCCCGCGACCACTGCCGCCCCTGCTGTAACAACTCAGCCGAAGGGAATAGAAGTGGTGGCAGCTAACGACCGTACACGTTTCATCGTGAAAGAATGTCTGAAAGAGGCTGGACTCACGGTAAACGACCTGAACGAAGTGGGTGGTCGGCATAACACGGTAAAATCCATCCTGTCGGTAGGTGCTACTCAGTTGCTGACACAAGGTGAGTTCATCGGTGTCATGCAGGAAATGGCATCAGCGTATAGTCAGGAAAAGGAGTTCCGCCAGCTGGTGTCAGACTTTTATGCCAAGTACACCGACAATAATCAAAAACTGACGCAATTCCAGCGTCTGGTATTTGCCGCCAGTCGAAAAATCAGTCCGGTAAAAACGGCTATTCAGGGTGACGTACAAGAGGAAGAAACGTCTGAGGTCGTCTATGGCGACACAGCGTCGCTTGCCGACATCTACGGCAGCCCGAACCCACCTCAGTTGTCGAACGGTGCGATGCCTCGTTTTGTCAGGGATGCTACTGGACCTGTTCCCGTCGAGGCGAAGGAAACGGCTGCCCAGGCTATGTTTCCTCCATTGGGTATGTACTGTGATGCCAGTTTTGTCTACATTGACAACACCCTTCGCGAACCTCGTGCGAACTGTCTGATTATAGCTGGCACGGGCGGCGGCAAGGACAGTAGTACTAAGCACATGCTGAAGCATCTGGAGACGCCACAGAAAAAAGAGGACGGGCCTAATCGCATTGTTCTGGAAAAGTATAAGCAGGAGTGTAACCGCAGAAACCAGAACCTTGACAAGCCCGAACGCCCCAACGTGGCTGTAAGAAGCGTAGCAGCCGACATCACCAAGGCCAGACTATCGGAACTGATGGCCGACTCACAGGGCAAAATAGTCCATACCCGTATGGTAGAACTTGACCAATGGTTTGCCGTTGAGGGCTACAAGCCTGGACCTAATTGTCCTTTCACCTACATGAAGATGACTGACGACGAGGACAACCCATTCGGTCAGGAACGTGTCGGTAGTCAGAGTGTTACGTATCAAGGGCCGTTATCTATCAACTGGAATGCCTCGACGACACCCAGTAAAGCGGCCTACTACTTCCGCAATGCCATGACTGATGGTCCTATCAGTCGCCTCCAACTTGCAACAGTGCCCGATCGTGGTCTCGGAGCTCCTATGCCCGTGCATGGCAAATATGACGAGAAGTACGACGCCAAACTGAAACCTTATATCGACAATCTTCGTCAGGCACACGGAGTAATAGACTGTCGACAGGCTCGACGTATGGTAGAACGACTGAAGGATGAACTTGACGACTTCGTGGTGAAGTCTGGAGATGCAGTCCTCAATAATTTAGGACGCAGGGCGTTGGTAGCAACTTTTCGAAAAGGATGTCTTCTTTACGCAGCCAATGGCATGAAATGGGAGTCATCCATTGAAAACTTCTGTCGTTTTAGTCTGCACTATGATCTATACCTGAAGCTCTATTTCTTTGGAGATATGATTCGCCATGCTGATAGTCAGGTGAAGACATCGCGTCGTGGACCGGCAAACCTGCTTCAACAGATTCCGACCAAGGAAGATGGCACATTCACTTATCAGGATGCCGTCCTTATGCGAATAAAAAATGGTAAGGAAGAGGAAGGCACCAACGTCATGTTAAATCAATGGGTTAGCCGTGGCCTTATAGAGAGAGTTGGTGGTGGTATCTTCCGCAGAATAAACAAAGCCGAGTGACAAATGACAGATGACAGTTAAAAAAAAAGCAGGTTCCGATGCGGGAGCCTAAAACAGGAAGCGGAAGTCCAATCGCGGCTTCCGTTTTTTCGTGTGGTTATTGAAATTAATGGGCTCATCGTTTGGTGGGCTCGGATTTTTTTCGTACCTTCGCACGGAAATATGAAAAGACTGATACTCTATATTATAATAATATATGGCGTAATAGGCGCCAAGGCCGAGCCGAAATATGAGGTGCGGGCGGTATGGCTGACTACCATCGGTGGCATTGACTGGCCACGCAGCTATGCTCACGACGGCATGGGAATAAGCGAGCAGAAACGACAGTTGACGAACATGTTGGACCGGCTGAAACGGGCTGGCGTAAACACGGTATTGCTACAGACACGCGTCAGGGCAACGACGATATATCCGTCGCAGTTGGAACCGTGGGACGGCTGCATGAGTGGCAAACCGGGACGGTCGCCGGGCTACGACGCCCTGCAATTCGCCATCGACGAATGTCACCGCCGCGGCATGGAACTGCATGCATGGGTGGTGACGATACCGATAGGGAAATGGACCAACTACGGTTGTCAGCAATTGAAGAAGCGCTACCCGTCGCTGGTGATGAAAATCGGCGACGAGGGATATATGAACCCCGAACTGACGGGCACGGCGGACTATCTGACGAACATCTGCGAGGAGATTACAAACCGCTACGACATCGACGGCATCCACTTGGACTACATCCGCTATCCCGAGACGTGGAAGGGTCCGAAACGGTCCGAGAACATCACCCGCATCGTGCGTGCCATCAGTCGTCGGGTGAAGGCTCACAAGCCATGGGTGAAGATGAGTTGTTCGCCCATCGGCAAGTACGACGACCTCAGCCGCTACTCGTCGCACGGATGGAATGCCCGCCGACAGGTGGCACAGGACGCTCAGGGGTGGTTGCGCGACGGACTGATGGACCAGCTGTATCCGATGATGTATTTCCAGGGCAACAACTTCTACCCCTTCGCCATCGACTGGCAGGAGCAGAGCTACGGCCGCACCATCGTCTCCGGACTGGGCATCTACATGCTCCATCCGCAGGAGCGCAACTGGCCGTTGGCAGAGGTGAAGCGACAGATGAACGTGACGCGGCAGCTGGGCATCGGCCACTGCTATTTCCGCGCGAAATTCCTGCTGGACAACGTCAAGGGCGTCTATAACTTCGTAAGTCTGTTTGACCGTCAGCCCGCACTCATCCCTCCGATGACGTGGGCACAAAGCCTCGCACCGACGGCTCCGACGACGCTCGACGTGACGCGCACCGCACTGGGCGACCGCATCACGTGGAAAGGTGCCGCCGACCGCAGCGACGGTCCATACCTGCTCTATAATGTATATGCATCGCCGACGTCGCCTGTCGATACCAGCGATCCCGCCAACCTGATAGCCACCCGCTACGTGTGGCGACAGCTGGACGTCCAGCGCACGGCGACACGCTCGCCCCGCATGTATTACGCCGTGACGGCTATGGACCGCTACGGTAACGAGAGTCCAGCCATTCAGGAACCGCATGCACAGTTGGCGCCCGGCGGTCTCCGTCGTCCCTTAACCCCCATGACGCAGACCCCATGGAGAAAGTAATACTCGGCATAGACCCCGGCACGAACATCATGGGCTACGGCGTCATCAAGGTGGTGGACAACAATGCCGAAATGGTGACGATGGGCGTGATAGACCTGCGCAAATTCGGCGACGGATATCTGAAGCTGGGCCATATCTTCGAGCGCGTGACCGGCATCATCGACGGATATCTACCTGACGAAATGGCCATCGAGGCACCGTTTCTGCAGAAGAACGTGCAGACAACGCTGAAACTCGGTCGCGCCCAGGGAACAGCCATCGCCGCAGCCATCCACCACGGAGTGCCTGTGCACGAATATGCACCGATGAAAATCAAGATGGCCATCACGGGCAATGGTGCGGCATCGAAGGAACAGGTGGCAGGCATGTTGCAACGACTGTTGAAGTTTGACAAGGAAGCGCTGACGAAATTCATGGATGCGACGGACGCACTGGGTGCGGCATACTGCCATTTCATGCAGATGAACCGCCCGGAAAGCCAGGTGCACTACAAGGGTTGGAAGGATTTTGTGAACAAGAACAAGGATAAGGTAAAGAAATGAAGGTTACAGCGATTATAGGACGAAACGGCAGCGGCAAGACTGCCTATGTGGACCAGCTGCGCAAGACGCTGGCATCGGACAAGGTGCGCTATATTGCGTTCTCCGACTCGTATGGTCCGAACGTCGACAGCCAGTACTACCTGCAACTGCGCTGGAACCAACACGACATAGATCACGAGACGCCCACCGCCGGCGAACTGCTGGAGCGCGCCTATCTGTTGGCGGGCGAAGACACCGACGAGCGACGCCGGATGAAAGAGCACTTGTATGCGTTGTTCCACATGGACGCACTGCTGAACAAGCTCATCATCACCCTGTCGAGCGGTGAACTGCGCAAGTTCCAGTTGACGAAGACACTCTTTGCCAATCCGCGGCTGCTCATCATGGATAATCCGTTTATCGGTCTCGATGCCGAGACACGCGACCAGCTGAAGGAACTGTTGCAACTGTTGGCTCATGAGCGCGACATGGACATCATACTCGTCATTGCCAAGAGCGACGACCTGCCGGATTTCGTAGATGAGGTCATCACCCCCACTCCCGATGGCCCCGCCACCGTTCCTGCTGATTCTCCTGCGGCCCCAATTCCCGCCCACGTCCTTTCTGACGCACAGCGGGAAGCGATTCTGTCGCTTCCATACACCGACACCGACTACGACTGCCAGCGTGTGGTGGACATGAAAAACGTCACCATCCGCTACGGCGAGCGAACCATCTTGAAGGACGTCGACTGGACGGTGATGAACGGCGAGCGGTGGGCACTGTCAGGACAAAATGGCAGCGGCAAGTCGACGCTGCTGTCGCTGATTTGTGCCGACAATCCGCAGAGCTATGCCTGCGACATCACGCTATTCGACCGTCCGCGCGGTTCGGGCGAGAGCATCTGGGACATCAAGAAACATATAGGATATGTATCGCCCGAGATGCACCGTTCGTACAAACGCAACCTGCCCGCGATACGCATCGTTGCCAGCGGACTGATGGATTCTGTGGGTCTGTATGCCGTGCCGAATGCAGACGACTACGACAAATGCCGTTGGTGGATGAACGTATTCGGCATCAGTCACTTAGCCGACCGTCCGTTCCTGCAGATGTCGAGCGGCGAACAGCGACTAGTGCTGCTGGCACGCGCCTTCGTCAAAGACCCGCAACTGCTGATACTCGACGAGCCCCTGCACGGACTCGACCTCTGGAACCGTCAACTGGTGAGGGATGTCATTGAGACGTTCTGCCAGCGACGCAATAAGACAATGATTATGGTGACTCACTACATGGATGAGTTGCCTGCCAATATTACGCACCATAAGATTTTGGCACGGAATTTGTAGCAAGGACAAGTGTATGACAAATCAATTTTCACCCAAGGTATCTGAAATCCTCGCATATTCGCGTGAAGAAGCCGCTCGGTTGGCCAGCCAGAATGTGGCCCCGGAACACCTGTTGCTCGGCATGATGCGCATGAAGGACGGTCCCGTGGCGGACTTGTTCCAACGCATGAACATCGACGTGCCAAGCATCAAGAGCGAACTGGAATCGCGCGTTAGAGTGGACGATTTCGTGAGACCAAACTATACACAGCAATTGATGCTGAATGATAACGCAAGCAACATTCTGAAACTGGCTGTGCTAGAATCACGACTGCAACGTGCGGCATTCGTAGATGTGCAACACGTGCTGTTGGCTATCCTGCACGACGCAGCAAACAATGGTGCGAAACAAATTTTGGAAATGAACAACATGAATTATAACGACACGCTGAACATGCTCAGCGTGAAAGACGGCATCGGACTGCCCGAGGAGGACTACGAAGAGGAGGAGAACACTACCTCCAACAGTAGCGCGTCCAGCGGTTCTTCCACTGGAAAAGGCACGACGACCGCTCAAACCAAGCAAACGAAATCGAAGACCCCCGTACTGGATAATTTCGGTACCGACCTGACACAGTTGGCACTGCAAGGCGCCCTTGACCCCTGTGTGGGCCGTCAGGACGAGATCCAGCGCGTCATCGAAATCCTTGGACGCCGCAAGAAAAACAACCCGATTCTGATTGGTGAACCCGGCGTTGGAAAGAGTGCCATCGTCGAAGGACTGGCACAGATGATTGCCACACACCACTGCTCGCCGATGCTCTTCAACAAGCGTTTGGTGACGCTCGATATGACGGGTGTGGTAGCTGGTACGAAGTATCGCGGACAGTTCGAAGAGCGCATGAAGATGCTCGTCAAAGAACTGGAGCAAAATCCTGATATCATTATATTTATCGACGAGATACACACCATGATTGGTGCAGGTTCGGCAGCTGGTACGATGGATGCTGCAAACATCCTGAAACCGGCATTGGCACGCGGAACCATACAATGTATCGGAGCCACGACACTGGACGAATACCGTAACTCCATCGAAAAGGACGGAGCCCTGGAGCGCCGTTTCCAGAAGGTGATGGTAGAACCCACGACCAATGAGGAGACGTTGCAGATTCTGAAGAACGTGAAGGGTCGCTACGAATATCATCACCACGTGACTTACACCGACGATGCATTGGAGGCTTGTGTCAAATTGACAGCCCGCTACGTCAGTGACCGTTTTATGCCGGACAAGGCAATAGACGCGATGGATGAAACGGGTTCGCGCGTACATCTGCAAAATGCCACCATTCCACCCGAGATTACCGAAAAGGAAAAGGAGCTCGAAGAGGTTCGTGTGCACAAGAACGATGCCGTTGGCGACCAGAACTATGAGTTGGCAGCAAGCTATCGTGACCGCGAGGCTGTGCTGCAAAGCGAACTGAAGGCACTGAACGACAAGTGGCTCAACGGCGAGGTGGACGTGCGTCAGGAGGTCACGGCCGAACAGGTGGCCGATGTGGTATCGATGATGACGGGCGTCCCCGTACAGCGCATGGCGCAGGAAGAGGGCATCCGACTGAAGGGCATGGCGCAGGAACTGAAACAGCACGTCATTGCGCAGGACAAGGCGATAGAGAAGATGGTTCGTGCCATCCAGCGCAACCGCGTAGGACTGAAGGAGCCCAACCATCCCATCGGAGCCTTTATGTTCCTGGGCCCGACAGGCGTCGGCAAGACGTATCTCGCCAAGAAACTGGCAGAGTTTATGTTCGGTTCGTCAGACGCACTCATCCGTATCGATATGAGCGAATATACGGAGTCGTTCAACGTGTCGCGACTCATCGGTGCGCCTCCGGGATATGTCGGTTATGAGGAGGGCGGACAGTTGACGGAGCGCGTGCGTCGTCACCCCTACTCTATCGTGCTGCTCGACGAGATTGAAAAAGCTCACGGCAATGTTTTCAACCTGTTGCTGCAAGTGTTGGACGAAGGTCGTCTGACAGATGGCAACGGTCGTTTCGTGGACTTCCGCAATACCGTCATCATCATGACCTCGAATGCCGGTACGCGCCAACTGAAGGAATTCGGACGCGGCGTGGGATTTAACACCAACTCGTCTGCTCTGATGCTCGATGAAAAGGACAAGGAACATGCACGCCAAATTGTGCAGAAGGCATTGTCGAAGCAATTCTCGCCAGAATTCCTGAACCGCCTGGACGAAATCATCACTTTCGACCAGCTGGATCTCGAAGCCATCAAACAGATTATCGACGTCGAACTGAAAGGCCTCTATCAGCGTATCGGTGATATGGGTTACACCATCGACCTCTCGGACGAGGCAAAGCAGTTTGTGGCTGAAAAGGGCTACGACGTGCAGTTCGGTGCCCGCCCGTTGAAGCGCGCCATCCAGACATACATCGAGGACGGCATTTCGGAACTCATCGTCAATGGCAACATCGAACCTGGAGCGACGATTCACATCACAAAGGCAGCAGACAAAGAAGAATTAACTATCAATTAAATAGGATTATGAGAAAGATGAAGATTACCCTCGCGTCGCTGTGCTTAGTGGCACTAACAGGCGCCGTTTTGACATCGTGTGGTGCAGGAACGCTGTTGCAGACTATGAGCAGCGGTGGAACTATCGCCAACATCTTCACCAGCGTTATCGGCATGGACAAGGTAACCGAAAAGGGACTTATCGGCACATGGCGCTACGACAGCCCGGGTGTGGCATTCACCAGCGAGAACCTGTTGGCGAAGGCCGGCGGTGAAGTGGCTGCCACAAAGATAGAACAGGAGGCTGCACCGTATTTCCAGAAGGCAGGCATTACGAGCCAGAATACCATCGTACAATTCAACGAGGACAAGACCTTCAAAGCTACTATTGCCGGTAAGAGCTGGGGGGGCACTTGGTCATTCGACGAGGGTACTGCCAAGGTCACGCTGAAAGGCCTGTTGCTCAGCGTCAACTGCTATGCCAAGCGCGAATACGGCGGCATTGCCCTACTCTTTGAGTCGAAGAAACTGCTGACCGTGCTGCAGGTGCTGGCAACCATGAGCGGCAATGAAACCGCACAGAAGGTTAGTGACCTGAGCAAGAACTACGACGGCATCCGTCTTGGTTTCGACATGAAGCAATAATCCGCATGGACAATGAAGATAGGTATCATACAACAGCACAATACGGCCGACCGCGACGACAACAAACGACGTCTGGCGGAGAAAATCAGGGGTCTGGCGGCAAAGGGCGCTAAACTCGTGGTGTTGCAGGAACTGCACAACGGGCTGTACTTCTGTCAGGAAGAGAACGTCGAGACGTTCAATCAGGCAGAACCCATTCCCGGCCCTTCGACGGAGTTCTATGGTGCATTGGCTAAAGAACTGGGTGTCGTTATCGTCACTTCCCTCTTCGAGCATCGCGCCACAGGCCTGTATCATAACACTGCGGTGGTACTCGAAAAAGACGGTACCATTGCCGGCAAATACCGCAAGATGCACATCCCCGACGACCCAGGCTATTACGAGAAGTTCTACTTCACGCCCGGCGACATGGGATTCCAGCCCATCGATACCAGCGTGGGGCGTCTGGGCGTATTGGTTTGCTGGGATCAGTGGTATCCCGAGGCCGCACGACTCATGGCATTGGCTGGTGCGGAGATACTTATCTATCCCACCGCTATCGGATATGACCCCAACGACACACGCGACGAACAAGAGCGACAGCGCATGGCGTGGCAGACGGTACAACGCGGACATGCTGTAGCCAACGGACTGCCTGTCGTCACCGTCAACCGCGTGGGCGACGAAGATGGTGTGCCGTTCTGGGGTACGTCGTTCGTAGCTGGACCGCAGGGTGAATTGCTTTACGAAGCGCCCATTAATGAGGAAGTAGAAACCGTCGTTGACGTCGACATGCAGCGCTCTGAGCAGGTACGTCGATGGTGGCCGTTCCTCCGCGACCGCCGCATAGAGAATTATAACGACCTAACGCGCCGTTTCATTGATAAAGAGTAAATTGTCAAATAGTAAATTGAAATAATGGCAAACGATTTAAGATTTCAGGTAGTAGAAGAGGCTTTCAAGAAACGTCCTGTCGAGGTGAAGGTGCCCAAAGAGCGTCCCTCGCAGTTCTTTGGCAAATATGTTTTCGACCGCAAGAAAATGTACAAATATCTGCCGAAGGATATCTACGACAAGATGATTGACGTAATGGATAACGGTGCCTCGCTGGACAGAGGCATTGCCGACTCGGTGGCTGCAGGCATGAAACAGTGGGCACTGGAAATGGGTGTGACACACTATACACACTGGTTCCAACCTCTGACAGAAGGTACAGCCGAGAAGCACGACGCCTTCGTAGAGCACGACGGTAAGGGCGGCATGATTGAGGCATTCAGCGGTAAACTGCTCGTACAGCAGGAACCCGATGCATCGTCATTCCCCAACGGCGGTATTCGTAATACTTTCGAAGCCCGCGGCTACTCTGCCTGGGACCCCACCAGCCCAGTGTTCATCATTGATGACACGTTGTGTATTCCTACCATATTTATAGCATATACGGGTGAAGCACTCGACTATAAGGCTCCTTTACTCCGCGCCCTGCATGCCGTAGGCAAAGCCGCCAAGGACGTCTGCAAGTATTTCTACGACGACGTGACGAAGGTGCAGGTGAACCTGGGTTGGGAACAGGAATACTTCCTTGTTGATGAAGGACTCTATTCCGCACGTCCTGACTTGTTAATGACCGGCCGCACGCTGATGGGCCACGAGAGTGCGAAGAACCAACAAATGGACGACCACTATTTCGGAACCATCCCCGACCGTGTGCAGGCTTTCATGAAAGACTTGGAGATTCAGGCTCTGGAGTTGGCCATTCCCGTGAAGACACGCCACAACGAGGTAGCGCCCAACCAGTTTGAGTTGGCGCCCATCTTCGAGGAGTGCAACCTCGCCGTTGACCATAACATGTTGCTGATGTCGCTGATGAAGAAGGTGGCTCGCAACCACGGTTTCCGCGTGCTGCTCCACGAAAAGCCCTTTGCCGGCATCAACGGAAGCGGTAAGCATAACAACTGGAGTCTCAGTGCAGATAACGGCGTATTACTGTATGCTCCGGGCAAGACACCCGAGGAGAACCTGCGTTTCGTAACATT
Source organism: uncultured Prevotellaceae bacterium (assembly GCA_902774925.1). Classification (GTDB taxonomy): domain Bacteria; phylum Bacteroidota; class Bacteroidia; order Bacteroidales; family Bacteroidaceae; genus Prevotella. Next base: position 18,051 of record CACYKE010000010.1, read on the forward strand.
CATCGTCGAAACGTTGATGGCTGTTTACAAACATAACGGACTACTGAAGGCCAGCATCATGAGTGCGACGAACGCCCACCGATTGGGTGGCAACGAGGCACCTCCCGCCATCATCTCGTCGTTCCTTGGCACCCAACTGACAGAGTTGCTCGACCACATCGAACAGTCAGACAAAAACGAGCTCTTCAACCTGAAGGGCAAACAGGGTATGCAGATTGACATCCCGCAGATTCCCGACCTGATTGTTGACAATACCGACCGTAACCGCACGTCGCCCTTTGCCTTTACAGGTAATCGCTTTGAGTTCCGTGCACCTGGTTCGAGCGTCAACTGCGCATCGGCCATGATAGCCCTGAATGCCGCAATGGCTGAAGCCCTGACGAGTTTCAAGGAGCGCGTGGATGCCAAGATCAAGGCTGGCGAACAGAAAATTCCCGCCATCCTCGAAGTGTTGAAGGATGACATCAAGACCTGTAAACCCATCCGTTTCGACGGCAATGGTTACTCGGAAGCTTGGGTGAAAGAGGCCGCCAAGCGCGGACTAGACGTCGAGAAATCGTGTCCCGTCATCTTCGAGCATTATCTGGACGACAGCAGCGTCAAGATGTTCGAGAGTACGAAGGTCATGAACCGCAAGGAGCTGGAGGCTCGCAACGAGGTGAAATGGGAAATGTACGTGAAGACCGTGCAGATTGAGGCTCGCGTATTGGGTGACCTCGCCATGAACCACATCATCCCCGTATCGACGCACTATCAGTCGCAGCTCATCAAGAACGTACAGGGCATGAAAGACGTCTTCTCGCCTGACAAGGCCGACCGTCTATCGTCTCGTAACATGAAACTCATCGAGGAGATTGCCGAGCGCACGGAGAAAATCGAACAGCTCGTTGATGATCTGACGGAAGCACGTCGCGTGGCCAACCGCATCGAGAACATCCACCAGCGCGCCATCGCTTATCACGATACAGTTTGTCCCCATATGGAGGCCATCCGCACAGAGATTGACAAACTGGAACTCATCGTGGAGGACGGTCTGTGGACGCTGCCGAAGTACCGCGAACTGCTGTTTATCCGTTAAGGCACAGGCAGCAGTCCCGACGCGGCAAACACAAAAAGAAAAAGGAACTCGTTTTGAGTTCCTTTTTCTTCTGAGGTGCCTGGCGGATTCGAACCGCCGTAGACGGTTTTGCAGACCGTTGACTAAGCCACTCATCCAAGGCACCATGTTGTTCGACCGAAGGTCAATCACAACATTTTTGCGATTTGCGGGTGCAAAGGTACGAATTATCTTGGACTCCACCAAATTTTTTGCAGTTTTTTTTCAATTCACAATCCTTACACGGGTCCCCACCCTTGCGAACAGCATCATACAACCGCCATGCAGCATATCCAAATGCCGCAAAAAGGATGATAGCCGTAATTAGAATCTGTATTTCCATAATTGCAACGCCACACTTTCAAAGAGAGAACCACAATTAGTTCCTCAACTTCCTCAATAACACCTTGTTAATGGCCTGAATCTTGCGTCCGCCCTTCTCAATATCCTGCGTGATGTCCTCACGTACATTATTTATATTATTAAAGAAGTCGCTGAAAGCATTCAACACCTGATTGGGCTGAGCCTCGTCTTCACTTACCTCGGGATTTGCGACAATCTTGATGCCAAGATGTTCAATGCACACGTCGATGTCGTTATCGGTCATGATGGGGTCACCGTCGTAATGAATAGCCCCCGGTTCCTTGCGGTGGATGTGCAGGCTACGCGTACGGAACGCCTTGATTTTCGAATTATTTCCCAGCGTCTTCATAAACAGGTCGGCGGCAATCTGCGGAGCGTCCAGCGCCGTAAAGGGTTCCATGATGATAACGTCCATCTCACCGTCCTTCATCGTCGCCCCTGGAGCAATGTAGGCGTTATTGCCGTATTGCGATGCATTGGCACAGGCAATGAGGAATGCTTTATAACGGCTCGTACCCGTGTCATCTACTATCTCATACGTCTCAGGCTTGTATTTCAGTCCCTCCTTCAACACGTTCTCCACATATGTAATCGGTCCGCGTTTGCCCGCCTCGGCAAATTTCAGCGAGATAAACGCGTCGAAGCCCATACCGCACGTGCAGAAGAATGGCAGACCGTTGATGACTCCATAGTCAAACGCCTCAATCTGACACGTGTTGATTAGTTCCAATGCCTTAGTGGTGTTCAGCGGGATACACAGGTGGCGAGCCAGTCCGTTCCCCGAACCACATGGGATGATACCCAGCGCCGTATCGGTATGCACTAGCGACCGCGCCACCTCGTTCACGGTCCCATCACCGCCCACAGCAACAACAACATCGGCACCGTCCTTGGCTGCCTCACGGGCTATCTCGGCAGCATGGCCGCGATATTCCGTAAAACGCACCTCGCAGTTGAAGCGCTCCGAGTCCATCACCTCAGCTATCTGCTCAGGAATGTGTTCCTTGCTAGCAGTACCCGAAATGGGATTGACGATGAATATGATGCGTTTTTTTGTACTCATTTGAATGCAAAATTACAAAAAAACGTTGGATTTTAGAACATATTTTGAAATAAATTAAGTAAAAATGACATTTTATCCAATTTTTTGTGCGCAGTTTAAAGAAAAATGTGTATCTTTGCAGTCTGAAAACAAATATGTGGCTTCGGCTACACCTATTTTTATGGGACAATTACAAGAAAGATACAAGCTTTATCGTGAGCCCCAGAAGTTTATGGAGGCTGACGTATATCCTTATTTCCGCGCCATTGAGGGCAAACAGGGAACAGAGGTTGAGATGGGTGGCCATAAGGTCTTGATGTTTGGCTCTAACGCCTATACTGGCCTGACGGGCGACCAGCGTATCATCGATGCCGCTAAGGCTGCACTCGACAAGTACGGCTCAGGATGTGCCGGAAGCCGTTTCCTCAATGGTACCCTCGATTTGCACGTACAATTGGAGAAGGAAATTTCAGAGTTTATCGGCAAAGACGACTGCCTGTGTTTCTCAACAGGATTCTCCGTCAATCAGGGTGTCTTGGCAATGGTAGTTGGTAAGGACGACTATATCATCTGCGACGATCGTGACCACGCAAGCATTGTGGACGGTCGTCGTCTATCGTTTGCCCGCCAGCTTCACTACAAGCACAACGATATGGAAGACCTCGAGCGCGTGCTCCAGAAGCTCCCTTATGAGGCTATCAAGCTCATCGTTGTCGACGGCGTATTCTCGATGGAGGGCGACCTCGCCAAACTCCCTGAGATTGTCGAGCTGAAGCACAAGTACAACTGCTCCATCATGGTTGACGAAGCTCACGGCATCGGAGTATTTGGCAAGCAGGGCCGCGGCGTTTGCGACCATTTCGGACTCACCGACGAGGTAGACCTCATTATGGGTACTTTCTCGAAGTCGCTGGCCTCTATCGGTGGTTTCATTGCCTCCGACTGGGACACAATCAACTTCCTGCGCCACACCTGCCGCACATACATCTTCTCCGCATCTAATACGCCTGCAGCCACCGCTGCCGCTATGACCGCCCTGCACATCATCCAGCAGGAACCCGAGCGCATTCAGGCCCTGTGGGACGTCACCCGCTACGCCCTGCAGCGTTTCCGCGAAGAAGGCTTTGAGATTGGCGATACCGAGAGCCCCATCATTCCTCTCTACGTACGCGACGTGGATAAGACATTCCTCGTCACCTCTTTGGCATTCAAGGCCGGTGTGTTCATCAACCCCGTCATTCCGCCCGCATGTGCTCCACAGGATACACTCGTGCGTTATGCGCTGATGGCCACACATACGAAGGAACAGGTCGACCGTTCTGTTGTCGCCCTGAAGAAAATCTTCGTCGAACAAGGCATCATCAAGTAAAATAATTGCCGAAATATTTGCGGGTGTCGCAAAAAATGCGTACCTTTGCACCCGCTTTTAAAGGCAACGAGGTGTAGCGCAGTTGGTAGCGTTCCTGGTTTGGGACCAGGCTGTCGCAGGTTCGAGTCCTGTCACCTCGACTCAGATAATATCAATCGACCGCTGAATCGTAATGATTCAGCGGCCTTTTTTTATTTAATCAAATAGGAACAACACTGCGATATATGTCAAAAATAGCAGCTATACAACCTCCATACCGAACGGTGACAGAGCCAGCTTTGCCAAGCGGAAGTGCATCTTGCCCCAGGGGATGCCAATGATGGTGATGCAGAGCAGCAGACCGTAAAAGATGTGGGTGAGACAAATCCAGATGCCGCCAACGAAGAACCATAGTACATTCATGAACATGCTCAGGCAGCCCGGCTGCGACTCTTTCCACTTCACCTTCGAGCCGAACGGCCAGATGGCCAGCATACCTAGTTTCATGCTTTGCAAACCGAACGGAATGCCGATGATGGTTATCATTAGTACCAGTCCGGCAATGAAATACTCAATGGCAGTATGCAGCCCGCCAAAGATTAGCCAAATGATGTTACCTAATATCTTCATATTCGATCTTTTACAATTCTCTGTTTGTTAGACGTAAAAACAATGCGAAAAGTTGCAGATGAAATGCATTCATCCATGTTCCATTCCATGGGAATGGTCTATTTCAAATACTCATCATCCCTTACCAGCACCTTCTCTATCTTGCCAACGTACATCGTATGGAAGTCGCGCTGGGGATAGTTCTCGTCGATGGTTTCCTGATAGAGGAATCCACTTTCTTGAAGCTCCGATTGATAGAGCTTCTTGCAAATCAATACCAACTTGGCTTCCTCGAAATAGACGGTGTTATTGGCATAGACGGGTGTGAGACCAGCCTTGGCAATCTTATCTTCGTCACGACCAGACACGCTGCCAAGGTAGGCCATCTGCTTCTTGAACGACTTATCCATGACGCAAAGGGTAAAGTAGCCCTCCCTGTCAACGAACTCCTTGGTATAGCGTGACGGCCGCAGGTAAATCACAGCCGTAGGGTCGTTATGTCCCCACAAGCATCCCAAGTGTCCCCAAGAAGCTGTCATCGTGTTGCAACTATTCTCATTACCAGCAGTCACCAGCATCCATTCACCACCAATCAGGTTGAATGGATTGAACTTCATGTCTTTGTAATTAATCTCTTGCATATCCAAAAATAGAATTTAATTGCAAAGTTACATAATTCCCGCGATTTTCCGCAATTATGCTGGGATTATTAATTATTTTTGTACCTTTGTAGCGGATTATAGCAAACGATAGAAACGATTGAAATTTATATATATTCTGAATGATGCAACAAGGGAAGAGAGCAATAGTAATAGGTGCTTCGTCTGGTATTGGACTAGAGGTTGCAAAACTGCTGATAGAACAAGGCTGGACAGTAGGTGTTGCTGCACGACGTGTTGAACTGCTGCAGGGTATTGGCGCCACTGCCGTAGAACGGATAGACGTGACAACAAGTGAAGCAACCGAAGCACTCCAGCGGCTTATCGGAAAGACAGGAGGCATGGACTTGTTTTTCTATGCTTCGGGCATTGGCAAACAGAACTGGGAATTGAAAGAAGACATAGAACTGGCTACGGTACAGACTAACGGTGTGGGCTTTACGAGAATGATTGGTGAGGCATACAGGTACTTTGTTAATCACGGAAGGGGACACATCGCTGCTATTACATCCATTGCCGGAACAAAGGGACTTGGCCCTGCCCCATCCTACTCTGCCACAAAAGCCATGCAGAATGTCTATCTGCAAGCTCTCGAACAGCAAGCTCTTAGCCGTGGGCTGAACATTCGCTTTACAGACATTCGCCCAGGCTTTGTTGATACTGCTTTGCTCAGTGGTGATTTTCATTATCCCATGATGTTGCAACCTGAGAAAGTGGCAAAGGAAATAGTATTTGCCATCAATCACAAGAAACACATCCGTGTTATCGACTGGAAATACCGTGTACTAACGGCCTTTTGGCGCAGGATTCCACGATGGCTGTGGCGCAGGTTCAAATTTGTAGCAATGAGCTGAATCGTCTTCTGGTAAGCTAATCGTTCGTCACTTCTATATAAAAACTGAATGGACGGAAACCGTCGTTGCAGCTGATCATCGCACTCATCGGGTTCTTCATCCATCCGTCGAAGAAGTTGCCCTCACCACGAGCAAGGGATTCCACGAACGGTCTCATGGATTCCCATGCAGACGGACACATTCCTTCAGGCTGTTGGCCGTCGATGGAAATCCACTGCTGACCCTCCCTGACATCGCAGGTATGCTCAATCGGATTCTCGTATTTCGCCATCAAATCCTCATAGACAGTCTGGCGAATGGCTGTGATTCGTACTTTGTTCATATATCGTTTCTCCTTCCCTGCTCACCTAGTTTTTGCTAAGCGACTTGTTCGCGCTCACTCACAACCTTCATGCTCAGCAAGAACTGGTACAGGTCTTTTCTCAATTGCTCTTCAAAATTCTCCATTTGTATTTGCAAAGATACGAACTTATTTTCAATTTTCAAAACTATTTTAGTTTTTTAATTTAGTGTAATACAGCTCTCAGCCGTTCAGCCGGCAGACCGATACTCCAAAACTATCCGTCAATAGTCCAAAAGTATTTTGCAATACTCCGAAAGTATTGAAAAACACTCTTGTCGCATTTTTCTCTCCCTATTGCTACTTTTTCCGCTTTTTCGTGGCGTATTTCGGAAATAATGCGTAAATTTGCAACATGAAAGAATCACAATACAAGTTGCTGGTAAGCCAGATAGCGTCGCTCATTGAGGGCGAGAAGGACTTGATTGCCGTCATGAGCAATGTGGCTGCGGCCATTCACCAGACGATGGGATTTTGGTGGACGGGGTTCTATCGGGTGGTGGACGGCGAGTTGGTTCTTGGCCCTTTCCAAGGTCCTGTAGCATGTATGCACATTGCTTTCGGCAAGGGCGTTTGCGGCACTGCGTGGCAACGGGCAGAAACCTTCATCGTTCCCGACGTCGAACAGTTCCCGGGACATATCGCCTGTAGCAGTGCGTCGCGTTCTGAAATCGTCGTGCCGGTGTTCGGCATTGACGGCAAGGTGACTGCTGTACTCAACATTGACAGTGATCAGTTGGCCACATTCGACGAAACCGACCGCAAATATTTGGAAGAAATTTGTAGTTTAATCAACCCAAACGGAATAAAATAAATAAACGTCCTTCCGGTGCAGCGGCCAGCAGAACTCCAATTTTCGACGAAAATGATTTCACATCCTTTAATGTGACAGAATTTCTACGCCGTGTTCAGTCATGAGGAGCGTATGTTCCCACTGTGCGGAGGGCAGTTCGTCGTCGGAGATGACTTCCCAGCCGTAGGGGTCCTCGGAGTCGATGAAAACTTTCCACGAGCCCATATTGATCATCGGTTCGATGGTGAAGACCATTCCCGGAACGAGCAACATTCCGTTGCCTTTCTGCTGGAAATGGGCCACTTCGGGATCTTCGTGGAAGGCGCACCCTACCCCATGGCCGCAGAGGTCGCGGACGACGCCATAGTGGTAGCGCTTGGCGTGCTTCTCGATAGCTTTGCCGATGTCGTTCACCCAGCCCCAGGGCTTTGCAGCCTCCATGCCTATTTCCAGACACTCTTTGGTGACGCGCACAAGTTGTTCCTTCTCCGGCGTGGTCTTGCCGATGATGAACATGCGCGACGCGTCGGCATAATAGCCGTCGAGAATGGTGGTGAAATCGACATTGATGATATCTCCCTCTTCGAGAATATCTTCTGCCTTGGGAATGCCATGACAGACGACCTCGTTGATGCTCGTACAGACACTCATGGGGAACGGAGGGGTCTCGCCATCCTCGATATCATAGTTGAGACAGGCGGGAATGGCGCCGTGTAAGGCACAGTAGTCGCGACAAATCTGGTCAATCTCCAGCGTCGACATACCCGCACAAATTTCCTGTTCAACTGCATCGAGCACGCCCGAATTCACCACACCCGCACGGCGGATGCCTTCAAGCTGTTCCGGTGTCTTGATCAAGTCGGGCGTGGGCACCAGCGCCCCTTTGTTTTCCAAATACATAATGCGCTTGTCAAACTCCGTGGGTTGCTGTCCGGGCTTGCAGCGCCATCTTCTTTTTACCATAGTTTTCTTATTTTTGTGTGCAAAGATAATACTTTTTTCGGAAAGTGGCACGGAATTTGCAGAATAAAGGGCAGAATTTAATATATAATAATAAAAGAATATGCAAAAAGGTAACATCGGGGTTACGACTGAGAACATCTTCCCCGTCATCAAAAAGTTTCTCTATTCAGACCATGAGATTTTCCTGCGCGAGATGGTATCGAACGCTGTCGATGCCACGCAGAAACTGAAGACGCTGGCCCAGCAGGGCGAGTTCAAGGGTGAACTGGGCGACTTGACAGTTCACGTAAGTCTGGATGCCGACAAGGGCACCATTACCATTTCCGACCGTGGTATCGGTATGACCGAGGAGGAGATCGACAAGTACATCAACCAGATTGCTTTCTCGGGCGTCAACGACTTCCTGGAAAAGTATAAGGACAATGCCAACAACATTATCGGACACTTCGGACTGGGCTTCTATTCCAGCTTTATGGTGTCGAAGAAGGTGGAGATTGTGACGCGTTCGTACAAGGACGGCAGCAAGGCCGTGAAGTGGTCATGCGATGGTAGTCCTGCCTACGAGATTGACGAGACCGAGCGCGAGGACCGCGGTTCTGACATCATCCTCTATCTGGACGACGATTGCAAAGAATTCCTCGAGAAGGAGCGCATCCAGCAGTTGCTGACCAAGTACTGCAAATTTATGGCTGTGCCTGTAGCCTTTGGTAAAAAGCAGGAGTGGAGCAGCGAGGAGAAGAAGATGGTTGATACCGCTGAGGACAACCTCATCAACAACGTGGAACCCCTGTGGACCAAGGCACCTTCATCGCTGAAGGACGAGGACTACACGAAGTTCTATCGCGAGTTGTACCCCATGAGCGACGAGCCCATGTTCTGGATTCACCTGAACGTCGATTACCCCTTCAATCTGACGGGTATTCTCTACTTCCCCCGCATCAAGTCGAACATCGACCTGCAGCGCAACAAGATTCAGCTGTATTGCAATCAGGTGTTCGTAACGGATCAGGTAGAGGGTATCGTGCCTGAGTTCCTGACGCTGTTGCACGGTGTGATTGATTCACCAGATATTCCTTTGAACGTGAGCCGTTCATATTTGCAGAGCGACCGCGAAGTAAAGAAAATTTCGACCTATATCACCAAGAAGGTGGCCGACCGTTTGCAGGCTATCTTCAAGGAGGACCGCAAGCAGTATGAGGAGAAGTGGGACGACCTGAAACTCTTTATCAATTACGGAATGTTGTCAGAAGAGAGCTTCTACGACCGCGCCAAGGAGTTTGCACTCTTCAAGGACACGGAGGGCAAATACTTCACCTTCGATGAATACAAGACCCTCATTGAGGGCGCCCAGAAGGACAAGGACGACCAGCTCGTCTATCTCTACGCTACTGACAAAGAGGAGCAGTATTCCTACATCCAAGCCGCCAAGGACAAAGGCTACAGCGTATTGCTCTTAGACGGACAGCTCGACGTGCCCGCCATCCAGATGCTGGAGCAGAAGTTTGAGAAGAGCCGCTTCACCCGTGTCGATAGCGACATCATCGACCGCCTTATCGTGAAAGACGATGCGCCGAAGTCGAATCTGACAGAGGACGAGTCTGCCAATTTGTCACAGGTATTCCGTTCGCAGATGCCGAAAATGGAGAAGACAGAATTCATGGTTGAGGTACAGAGCCTGGGCGAGAGCCAGCGTCCTGTGGTCATCACGCAGAACGAATGGATGCGTCGAATGAAGGAAATGAGTCGCTTCCAGCAAGGCATGAACTTCTACGCGCAAATGCCTGATTCACTGAATCTTGTGCTCAACGCAGACCATCCACTGGTAAAGCGTGTACTGGACGACTGCAAGGCAACGACCGAGGAAACGCTGAAACCCATCGAGAGCGAACTGAAGGGTCAGGAAGCCCGTCTCGCTGCTATCCGTCAGCAACAGGAGAAGAAGAAGGCTGAGGAACTGACACAAGATGACAAGGACATGAAAGCTGAGTGCGAAAAGGCCGTACAGGAGCAGAAGGACAAGAAGCAAAGTGTGCTCAACGATTATGCCTCTGAGAACGACATCGTCCATCAGCTCATCGACCTCGCCCTGTTGCAGAACGGCATGCTGAAGGGCGAAGCTTTGGACAAGTTCCTGAAGCGCTCCGTCGACCTCATCAAGTAAATACTACCACACAAACAAAGAGAAGCCTCCCTTCAAACAGGAGGCTTCCTTTTTTTGTCCTATGATATTCAGACTATTCTGACTTGAACAGGTCCTTAATACCACCGATAGAACCCATGAGGTTCGTAGCCTCGTAAGGCAGATAGACGGTCTTGGTCTTATCGCCAGTAGCCAACTCCTGCAACATCTGGATGTACTTCTGAGCCAAGAGGTAGTTGGCAGGATTGGTCGACTTACCTACAGCCTCGCTGATGAGTTCGATAGCCTTCGCCTCGGCCTCAGCCTTACGGATGCGAGCCTGAGCCTCACCTTCAGCGTGCAGGATGGCCTGCTGTTTTTGAGCATCGGCACGGTTGATGATAGCGGTCTTCTCACCCTCAGAAGCCAGAATCTCGGCAGCTTTCTCACCCTCAGAGGTCAGAATCTGTGCACGCTTGTTACGCTCGGCCTGCATCTGCTTCTCCATCGCGTTCAACACGGTTGCGGGCGGCACGATATCCTGCAATTCTACGCGGTTTACCTTGACACCCCACTTGTCAGTAGCATCATCCAATACGGCGCGCAGTTTGGTATTAATGGTATCGCGCGAGGTCAGCGTCTCGTCCAGCTCCAGTTCACCAATGATGTTACGCAACGTGGTCTGCGTCAGTTTCTCGATGGCGTTGGGCAGGTTCGAAATCTCATACACGGCCTTGAAGGGATCTACAATCTGGAAGTAGAGCAAGGCGTTGATTTCCATCTGGATGTTATCCTTGGTAATCACGTTCTGCGAGGGGAAGTCGTACACCTGTTCGCGGAGGTCGATGCTATTCGAGTAGGTATAGCGGCCACGCGAGAGCACGACGATGTCCTTGGCGCGATCAATGAAGGGGATGATGATGTTGATACCGGGATTCAGCGTTGCATAGTAGCGACCCAGACGTTCGATGATTTTGGTTTCCGACTGCGGGATAATGACCAGTGCCATCTTGGCGAAAAGAATAACGCAGACGATGATGACGATTAATACATAACTCATGATGTCCATAATTTTGATAGTTTATTGTTTAATGTTTAAGTTTATTGTTTACAGTGTTTCTACTGTGATAATGGTGCTTTCGCGGTTGACGACACGCACGGTGGTTCCCACGGGGATGTCCGTACTGCTGACAGCTTTCCACAGGTCTCCGTCAATCTGTACATAGCCGCTGGCATTGGCCGTGATAGGTTCCGTCACTCGTCCCGTACGTCCTAACAGCGCGTCGGCATTGCTGGGTTTGTTGGGTTCGTTCTTGTGAAGATAGCGCAGTGCCACAGGCCGGACGGTAAAGATAGCCAGCAGTGAGAATAGTGCGAAGATGGCCAGTTGCCAATAGACGTTCAATCCCAGTACGGCTCCGATGATGGCAAAGACAGCACCGATAGAGAAGCAGATGATGAAGAAATCACCCGATGAGAGTTCCAGAATCAGGCACAGTACAGCAATGATGGCCCATACCTGCCACATGTTTTGCAAGAAATACTCAATCATACGCGTTCATTATTATTAATTATACATTATTTTATATAGACAGTACAAAATCGTCCCAGTCTTTTGTCGAACCCTTGCGACCGAAAACCTTTTGGTAGAGTCGGCTGCGCGTCGAGGCAATGCTCTCCTTCGAATGTGCCGTCAGCGTGGCAATATCCTTGGGTTGCATGCGTATCTTGATGAGCAGACTGACGTGATAGTCTTGCTCGCTCATGCGATAGAGGCTGTACAACTTGTCGGTAAATCCTGTGTAGGTGTTGTTCACCACCTCTGTCAGTTCCGCCCATTCGGCCTCCGGCATGTTCTTTCCGTCTGCCAGATATTGCTTGATGCGCTGGTAGACATCCGACGAGAAGATGTCGTTCACGTCCTGCGCATGTGTCCGTTGTTCCATCACGGCAATTTTCTGCATGGCGTGGATGTTGTCCAGTCGGCTTTGCAGGAGTTGCATCTTACGTCGGTTGCTCTGCAGCACCACTATAAATAAGGTGATGTAGAACACGGTGCAGATGATGAGCAGAAAGAGCTCGCGGTCGGTGAGTATCATGTTTTTTATTCGTTTGATTGATTTTGTTGCTGCAAAATTAGTAAATAATTGCTTTACTTGCAAGAAAAATGGTTTGCAAAAATGCGCAAAGGGTCATTTGCAAACATTTGCGAAGGAGAAAACAATCAGTTTGAAAAGAAAATGGCACCATTGGCACAAAAAAAAGAGGCGCTGGCCTCTTCTTTTTTATTCTTCGTCTTTCTTCAGCGGAATGGTGAAACTGAATACGGAGCCTTCGCCTTCGACAGATTCGACGTAAGCATCACCACCGTTCTTGCGTGCAAAGTCCTGACACAGCTGAAGACCCAATCCGGAACCTTCCTCACCGCCTGTACCATACGTCGTCTCACCCTTATGGAAAATGGTATCAACACGGTCGGCAGCAATACCGACACCGTGGTCCTGCACGCAGATTCGGGCAAAATCACCATCACGTTTGTAGAACACCTCAATGCCCTTGCCCTCTGGGGTGAACTTAACGGCATTCGATATGAAGTTACGGATGACAGTCTTGATCATATCATTATCCGCACGAACGGTCAGCTTCTCTTCGGCAGGCAGATACTGCAAATGGATTTTCTTCATTTCGGCAATCATCATGAAGATATCCACAACACCTGGAACGATATCGTCCAAATCAATGTCCTGATAGACGACATTCAAGCGGCCCGTCTGACTCTTCGTCCACTTCAGCAAGTTATCCAACAGGTCGTGAGTCTCTTCCGATTCACGATTGGCCTTATCCAACAGTCCAAAGATCTCATCTCCCACTACATCGGGCGACACCACGTTGACAGCGAGGTTGAGCACCATACGGATAGATGCCATCGGCGAACGCAGGTCGTGAGCAATAACGGAATACATCTTGTCGCGGTTAGAAATGGTGCGCTTCAGCTCTTCGTTCTGCCTCACAATAATGCGCTTGGCGGCCACCAGCTGAATCTGGTGCATCACACGCATCACCAGCTCTTCCTTATTAAACGGCTTGGTCAGGAAGTCGTTAGCACCAACTTGGAAACCCTTCACCAAGTCACTGGGATTATTCAACGCCGTCAGGAAAATGATGGGGATATCCATCGTCTCGGGGTCCTTCTTCAGGATGACTGCAGCATCAAAACCGCTGATGTCAGGCATCATCACGTCGAGCAATATCAAATCGGGCTTCTCGGCTTTGGCCTGCTCAATACATGCATTACCGCAATTGGCAGTACAAACCTGGAATTTCTCATTAGTGAGGAGAATCTTCAGCAGAAGCACATTGCTGACCACATCGTCAACGATTAGGATTTTATAATCGCTTCGGTTTATTTGTGACTCAAAACTTTCGTTCAGTTCCATTTTGCTTAGGGTTTCGTTATTTTCAGCTGCAAAAATAGCAAATATTTAGCATTCCGCCAAATATTTGCTACTTTTTTTTATATGAAAGCCTTTTTTCAGGCTAAAAAGCCTTAAAAGTCCTTCGTCATTTCCTTCACTTCGGCATTGATGTGGTCGATGAACTCCTGGATAGTCATCACCTTCTGCTCGCCACCGCCCTGAGGACGAACGGCTACGGTTCCGTCAGCAGCTTCCTTCTCACCAACAATCACCATATAAGGAATACGCTTCAGCTCGTTGTCGCGAATCTTACGACCCAGCTTCTCGTTGCGCAGGTCGATGGTAGGACGCACGCCACCCAAGTCGAACTTCTTGGCAACCTCCTTGGCATAGTCGTTGTACTTCTCTGACAACGGCAGGATAGCGACCTGATCAGGTGTGAGCCAGAGGGGGAAATGACCGCTGGTGTGTTCGATGAGCACAGCGCAGAAACGCTCCATAGAGCCGAAGGGCGCGCGGTGAATCATGACAGGCGTCTTCTTCGTGTTATCCTCGTCGGTATATTCGAGCTGGAAACGCTTCGGCAGGTTGTAGTCCACCTGAATGGTACCCAACTGCCAACGACGTCCGATAGCATCCTTGATCATAAAATCGAGCTTAGGACCATAGAAAGCAGCCTCGCCGTATTCCACCTTAGCGGGCAGACCCTTCTCCTGACAAGCCTCAACAATCGCCTTCTCAGCCAGAGCCCAATCCTCATCAGTACCTACATACTTATCGTGGTCGTTAGGATCGCGCAACGAGATCTGTGCCTCGAAATTGAATCCGAAAGCTGTCAGCACGATACCGATGATATCCATAACGTTAAGGAACTCTTGCTTAACCTGGTCTGGACGACAGAACAGGTGGGCATCGTCCTGTGTGAACGAACGTACACGAGTCAATCCGTGCAGCTCACCACTCTGCTCGTAACGGTATACAGTACCGAACTCAGCGATACGCAGAGGCAGATCGCGATATGAACGTGGCTTCCAAGCGAAGATCTCGCAGTGGTGAGGACAGTTCATCGGCTTCAGCATGTACTCCTCGTCCTCCTCAGGTGTATGGATAGGCTGGAATGAATCCTTGCCATAGTGAGCATAGTGACCAGAGGTAACATAGAGGTTCTTAGAACCGATATGCGGAGTGATAACCTCCTGATAGCCGAAACGCTTCTGAACCTTACGCAGGTGATCCTGCAGGCGCAGACGCAACTCGGTACCCTTTGGCAACCAGATGGGCAGACCCTTACCTACCTTATCAGAGAACATAAAGAGTTCCATCTCTTTACCAATCTTACGATGGTCGCGCTTCTTAGCCTCCTCCAGCATCTCGAGATACTCATCGAGCATCTTCTTCTTGGGGAACGAGATACCATACAGGCGCTGCATCTGCTCACGATTGGCATCGCCACGCCAGAAAGCACCAGCAACGCTTGTTAGCTTCACAGCCTTGATCTCGCCTGTATCCACGAGGTGCGGACCACGACACAGATCGGTGAAGTTACCCTGTGTATAGGTGGTGATGCTGCCGTCCTCCAAGTCCTGCTCAATGTGCTCGCACTTATAAGTCTGACCGTCGGCAGCAAACTGCTTCAGAGCCTCAGCCTTGGGCACCTCACGACGAACAACAGCCTCCTTCTTGCCAGCCAGTTCCTTCATCTTGGCCTCAATCTTGGGGAAGTCGCTCTCCTTGATCATCTCGCCGTCCTTCAACAGCACATCATAGAAGAATCCGTTCTCGACAGCAGGTCCAAAACCGAACTGGATGCCAGGATACAACTCCTGCAATGCCTCTGCCAACAAGTGGGCGGAGGTATGCCAGAAGGTGTGCTTACCCTGCTCGTCGTCGAATTTATAGAGGGCAATCGATGCATCCTCCATAATGGGACGGTTCAACTCAACGGTTTCTCCATTCACACCACAGCTGACAACGCTGCGTGCCAGAGCAGGAGAAATGCTCTCGGCAATCTGAAAACCAGTCACTCCCTGTTCATACGAGCGAACAGATCCGTCTGGGAAAGTAATGTTAATCATATCTACAATATATGTTTGAATTTAAACGGGTGCAAAATTAGTACAAATTGAATAAAAAACCAAATTTTATTAGAGTTTTTTTATGTTCACTTAATCAATCTTTTCAATGAACTGGCCCTGAGGTGTAAAACGCATATCTTCGTCGTTCGACAATTCTATCTTATAACCATAGGGTTTCTTACTCAATTTGGTGATGACATCCTCAGGATAATGGGTCTTCGCATATTCCCAAATGGGGGGCGGGACGAGCGTGGAAGGGACGCCCGTCTTTTTGCGCCCTACCCTTTTCCAGTCGCCCTGCATATCGAACTCGATCTTTGTGCCGTCGTTGAGACACACACTATATTCTTTCCCGCCATCGTCGTCATTATCCATCTCCACAAGGACGACAGACGACTCAGGGAAATACTGGTCGATGAACGCTTTTGAAGAGGCTGGGATTTTATCGTCCACACATGCCGCCATCAGCCATATCGCCAAGCAACCAAGCACTGCTATATAAATGTTCTTTCTCATCTTCAGCTACTTTAGTGTTCTAATACATCTGCAATTTTGTCGGCATTCATACTACGGGCACTGGCATCGAAGATTTCCTTGTAACGCCCGCCTTGCCGATAGACATCATCCGGTTTTCCACTCTCAACAACACGGCCTTGATCCAATACGTAAATCGTATCGGCATCGATAATCTGTCCGATGTTGTGCGAAATGATTATCACCGTCCTACCCTGCTTAATGGCATCAATGCTGGCCTTGATTTGCTCCGTAGCAATGGCATCCAGACTGGCCGTAGGTTCGTCGAGGATGATGACGGTGGGGTTCTTGATGAACATGCGGGCAATAGCCACACGCTGCTGCTGACCACCACTCAATCGCTGGGCACTGCTCTCGAAACCTTTAGGCAACTGCATCACCTGGTCGTAGAGGAAGGCCCTTCGTGCGGCATTCACCACATCGTCGTGAGTGGCCTGCGGATTGCCGTATTTGATGTTATCTTCGATGGTTCCGTCGAAGATGTGATTCTTCTGCATCACCAGTCCTACATGTTCGCGCAGCCAGCGAGTATCCCACTGCTCAATGGGGTTTCCGTCGAGCAAGATAGTACCACTGTCTGCGTGGTAGAACTTGTCGAGCAAGTTTACGACAGTACTCTTGCCCGCTCCGCTCATACCCACCAGAGCCGTTATCTTGCCTGACTCGATACGCATCGACACGTCATGTAGGGCTTTGACACCATTGGGATAGGCGAAGTCGACATGCTGCATCTCGAAGCAACCCTTTACCTCGTCAGGACGGTAATCGCCCGTATCCTCCACATGTTCATCGCCTTCCAACAAGTCAAAAAGTCCCTCGGAATAAATCAACGCATCGTTCAGGTCATCATAGATGCGGTGCAGCTGACGGATGGGAGCACTGACGTTGGCAAACAACATGACGTGGTACATAATCTTACCAATGGTCATGCCCGGATAGTCGATAAGCACCAGGTAAGCTGTCAGGATGATGACGAGCACGGTGCCTATCTGTTCCAGAAAACCTTTCAATCCCGTATAGAAGTAGCTCTGCTTGCGCGTTGACAGCTGCAGATCGGTTACAGCGTCCTGTACGCCTTCCAGGCGTTGGTCTTCTACCACTTCGCGGTTAAACGACTTGATGACACCAATGCTTTCGATGATGTTCAGAATATTCTGGCTGACAGCCTGCTGTCCGTTAAAGATGCCACGGCGTCCAGCCCGCATGCGCTCTGCCTGGATGTAGGTGACGTAGAAATAGACAGGGACAATGGCCAGAGCCACCAAGCCCACATAGACATTGGCCATGAACATCAGGATAAGCGCCAGCACAGCACTCGTAAGCAATGGTAAGATGTCGATAAAGAAACTGTTGACGGCACGACTCGTACTCAATACGCCCTTGTCGATACGCGACTGCAGACGACCTGCCTCGTTACCCGAAGTGGTGAAGAACGCCATGCGGAACGTCTGCATGTGGTGAACAACCTGTAACGTCAGGTCACGACTCACCAGGATGCGCATGCGCTCACCGTAATAGCGACGGAAGAAGTTGACTACGGCGGCCAGTAGCTCTTTGCCAAGCAGTACGGCACTGACAATAATGAGCACACGAAAGGCGCTGGGCCACATCAGCGTGGGCTGCTGGTCAAGAACATTAATGGCATCTACTGCACGATCGAGGACAATGGCGTTGACTTGCGCCAGTAGCGAACCCACGAGGGTCAATACCAGCGTCACTACCAACAACCATCGGTAGGGCTTCACAATCCGCAGGATGTAATATAACAACGTTCCAATGCCCATATTATTCGAATATATTTACTTTCGCTGATTTTTCAGGAGGCTGTAGGCGGCATAGAGACCGAGTTCGCCAGCTTTGGAAAGGTCGGCGGTAGCTTCCTTCTGATGTTTCAGGGTCAAATGGGCCAAGCCACGATTGTAGTAGGCTTCTGCCAGATGGGCATCCAGCGTAATGGCCTTGGTATAATCCGCAATGGCCTGCTGATGGTCCATGCATTGCACGTAGGCATTGCCGCGATTATAATAGAGGTAGGCGTTGGTAGGTGCCAGCGCAATGGCCTGCGTCAGGTTTTCCAATAGGTTGGCTGTCATCAGCGGCATATCGGACGATTCCTGCTGTGCCTGACAGATAGCCCGCAACCAAAGGGCTACTGCCGATTTGGAATCACGCTCGAGCCAGGGTGCCGGATCGTGGATGGTACTTTCGCCACAGACAATATACAATTGCAGATTAGCAGGCAACGTATGGTTCAGCGAATCCACCTGACGGTCGTAGGCCACATAACGTTTGACGGCACTCTGCTGGCGTTGTGTCGAAAGCACATACATCGGCAGATAGTCCATAGCCACATGGCGGTTTTGCACACGACCGCGATAGTCGCTCTGATATTCGGGCTGCACCTCCTGTTCGTCAGCTACTGCCAGCTGGTTATATTTCTCGATATCCTCGTCGCTACGCTTACGCATCTGTTTGGGCGACAGTCGGGGTTGTTTACCCATACGTTTGTCCAGCTGTGCTTTCAAGATGCGGAACTCGTCCTGTTCGGCCTGCTTGGTCAAGCCCAGTTTCCTGTAACACTGGGCACGCTGATGAAGTCCCGTCCAGAAATTCGGATATTGGTCGATGACCTTCGAATAGTCGCGAATGGCAGCACGGGGATTACCCGTCTGTTCCAACAGCAGGGCACGATTGTAGAGTGCCATCAGATTGTCAGGCTCCAACTTCAAGACGAAGTCGAAGTCGGTGATAGCGCGGTTGTCGTCACCTACCTGAGCACGCAACAGTCCTCGATTGTAGTGCCCCAAGAAGTTGTTGGGTTCGAAATCGAGCGCCGTATCGTAGTCGGCCATTGCGCCACGCAGATTCTGCTGGTTGAAGCGGGCCAGCGCACGATTGATATACAGGTTGGCATCTTTGGGCAACAGGTGGATGGCCTTGTTCAGATAGCCCTCACCCTCCTTCCATTCACTGCGCGCCAGACTGATGGCAGCACGCTGAGCCCAGACATTACCGTCGTAGGCGTCGAGCTCGATGCTCTTTTCCAACGCCTCAATAGCTTTCGTAGTGTCTTTCTGCTGGATATACACATTGGCCTTCATGGCAGGGATACGGGCATTCTTGCTCCAACGCGCGCTCATCGTATCCAACTCGGCCAAAGCCTTGTCGTATTCCTTTTGCTCGATGCGGCACAATGCACGGTTGTGCCACAGATTGATGCCCTCAGGATCGTAACGCAAGGCAGCATTATAGTCGCTGACGGCTCCCTCGAAATTTTTCTGATGGATACGACAGAGTCCGCGCAATTCGTAGATGCCCACAACGTATGGGTTACGCTCAAGTGCCTCCGTACAATCGCTCTCTGCACCTACATAGTCGTCCAGATAAAATTTCGCCACGCCTCTGAAGAACCACGGCTCGTAGAGGTATGGCTTGGACGAAATAGCTTGATTGAAATACTGGATGCTCAGCACATAGTCCTCATAATAGAGCGCCGAGCGCCCTATCATCAGCAATCGGTCGGTATTAAACTGAGCATGACACATTGAACATTGAACATTGAACATTGAACATTGAAGTGCAAAGAACAACAATGCAAATCTCATGAATATGTTACCACAGTGTATCATGTTCAACGTTCAATGTTCAACGTTCAATGTCTTACGGGTTTTGTCTTGTATCCACAACGGTAGCGACCCTGCATCAGCGCCTTCAGCTTGCTCTTGATGAGCTGCTTGCGGAGCGGCGAGATACGGTCGACAAACATCTTGCCGTCCAAGTGGTCAAACTCATGTTGCATCACACGGGCCAGATAGCCCTCAATCCACTCGTCGTGGTGGTTAAACTGCTCGTCGTCCCATTCTACACGGATACGGGTGGGGCGAACCACCTTTTCATGGATGGCAGGCAACGAGAGACAGCCCTCTTCGCTGGTGTCCGTCTTGGCGTCGTCGTACTCCACGATATGCGGATTGATATACACCTGACGGAAACCTTTATATTCGGGCATATCCTCAGCCAACACGTCGAGGTCGATAACCGACAGGCGTATTGCACGACCAATCTGGGGTGCTGCCAGTCCGATGCCTTCACTCTCGGCCAGCGTCTCCCACATATCGGCAATGAGCTGTTTCAGTTCCGGATAGTCGGGGGTGATGTCTTCCGTCACCTTCCTTAATACCGGCTGACCATATATATAAATAGGTAGAACCATTCAAATTAATAATTTACAATTGACAATTGATAATTACTTTCGGGCGCGGAGATAATCCTCGAGGATGATGGTGGCGGAGATTTCATCCACCAGCGCCTTGTCCTGACGGGCTTTCCTCTTCAGACCGGCGTCCAGCATAGCCTGATGGGCCAGCACGGAGGTGAACCGCTCGTCGTAATACTCGATGGGAATGTCTGGACGTTGTTTGCGCCAGCGGTTGACGAACTGCTGCACACGTGCCAGATTCTCGCTGGGCTGGCCGTTGGGCTGACGGGGCTCACCAATGACGATACGCTCCACGGGCTCACGACCTACGTATTGCTGCAGATAATCGAACAACTCAGACGTAGAGACAGTCGCCAACCCGCCTGCTATGATTTGCAACGGGTCGGTGACTGCCAGTCCTGTACGTTTCTTTCCGTAGTCTATTGATAATATCCGAGCCACAGCTTACTTAGCATACAGCAGCCATGCACCAGGATACTTTGCCTGCAGGTCGTTACGGCTTGCGGCAGCCTCAGCCTTTGTGTCGAAAGTGGTGGCAACCACACGATACATAGCGGGCTGAACGGCAGAGTTGAGCACAATCTGAGCATCATAACCTACTGAACGCAGCGTCTGCTGCAGACCATCGGCATTGGCACGCAGTGAGAATGAACCAACGACAACGCTGAAGTTCTTCAGACCAGCACCACTAACCACTGTCACGTTCTCCTGACGAACTGACACGTTGTCAGCATTGTCCAAAACGCGAGTGTTCGTAGCGGGACGCTCCTGCAGAGGAGCAACCACATTCTGCTCTACAGTTTCCTGCTGGGCAGGAGTCTGAACTTCTTCCTGGGCCTTAGCCTTCAGATAAGCCTGCTTGTAGGCACTCTCACTTGACTTACAGCTTGTAAAAGCCATAGCTGCGCAAATACCAGCGCAAAGCACGATGTACTTCTTCATAATTTACCTTGTTTTCTATTTAAATTAAACTTAAAAATCTGTTTTATTGCGCAAAATTACAAAATATTGAGCAAAATCAAAGAAAAATACTGCGTAAAGTTTGTTAATTTCGAAAACTTTCCGTAAATTTGCCCTCGAAACAGACGTTTAACGCTATAAAAATATTACAACTATGAAAAGTTTAGGTTATTTAGGCGCATTTTTCGGCGGAGCTCTCGCCGGAGCAGTTCTTGGTCTCTTACTGGCCCCCGAAAAGGGTGAAGAAACCCGTGTAAAGATTACTGATGCTGTTAACGACTTCATGAAGAAGCACAACATCAAGCTCAGTCGCAAGGAGGTAAAGGACCTCGTCGACGACATTGCCGATGCAGCTCCCGAAGTGGAAGCATAAGGATGTCTGACGAATTCGCAACGCCACACTCTGCTTGCAGAGAAAACGTAAGATGTAAGATGTTGTCGAACGACAAGAACGTAGAGGCCATTGCCCAGCTGGTGGAAACTGTCAAGAACTACCTCGGGCTTCAGAAAGAATATCTGAAGATTGATATTTTCGACAAGTGTGTCCGCCTGCTGACGGCTTTGGCATTGTTTATCATTTTCTTCCTCATCATCATTTTTGCCTTCATGTATTGCTCCTTCGCCGTTGCCTATTGGCTGGCGGGCTATGTGGGCGATGTGGCAGCTTTCTTCATCGTGGCTTTCTTTCACCTCATCATCCTCGTCTTGTTCATTGCCTATAGCAAGGCCCTCATCCAGCGTCCGATAATACGTTTTCTCACCAACCTTTTCATGAGCTGACCCCACTATGCTACACGGTCATAAAACAGAAAGAAACTTCCAGACACTTGATGACATCATCAAGCGCAAAGAAGAGTTAGCCGCTGGCATTCAGAAGGAAAGCGACCAGATCAGTACGCTTTGGCATACGCTTTTCATTCCACCCAAGAATGCGACCAAGGGTGAGATGGTTGCCAACATCGTTTCCAAGAGCGTCACTGCCATCGACGCATTCCTGCTTGTCCGTAAGCTCATGAAAACCTACGGACACCTCTTCCGCAAACGTCGCTAAAGAGAATTGCTATACCATGTTTTGAGGCTGTCCGTTCAGGAATGAGCGGACATTATTTGTTGCCACCTCAATAAGTCGCTCACGGGCTTCGATAGACGCCCAGGCAATATGTGGAGTCATATAGGCGTTGGGCTGTTTCAGCAACGGATTGTCGGCCTTGGGCGGTTCCTCGGTGAGCACATCGGCACAGAAAGCCGCAAGGCGTCCTTCGGCCAGCGCATCGGCAATGGCCTGGTCGTCCACCAGCGGGCCTCGTCCGGTATTGATGAGGATGGCCGTAGGTTTCATCTGTTGCAATGTCTCACGGTTTATCAGGTGCCGCGTGCCGTCTGTCAGCGGACAATGCAACGACAGCACGTCCGATGTCGAGAGCAGTTCTTCCTTTGTCACCTTTTGGATAAAGGCAGGCAAAGTTTCTGCCACCTTACTGGTCAGTGCCTTCACTTTCATGCCGAAAGCGTTGGCGATGGTTGCCACTCGCATGCCGATATTCCCCAGTCCAACGACGCCAAACGTCTTGCCCGCCAGTTCATGGTGCGGAAAATCCCAATAGCAGAAATCAGGATTCTTCGTCCAACGGTCATTGCGATTCTCCTGGGCATAGTGCTCCGTGCGGTTCGTCACCGTCAGCAGGTGGGCAAACACCATCTGCGCCACACTCTCCGTACTGTAGGCTGGCACATTGGTCACCACGATGCCACGCTCGTGGGCAGCCTTGATATCTACCACATTATATCCCGTTGCCAGCACACCGATATATTTCAGTCGAGGCAACTGACTGATTACTTCGCGACTGATGATGACCTTGTTGGTCAGCACGATTTCCGCTTCGGCAGCTCTCGCCACCGTCTCCTCGGCCTTGGTACGGTCGTACACCGTCAGTTCGCCCAATGCCTCCAGCTCCTTCCACGACATATCGCCAGGATTAGCCGTATAGCCGTCAAGTATTACGATCTTCATGATATACCTTATTTATTTTTATCGATACGATTCTGATAGAACTGTCGCAGTTCGGCCCACTTGTAGTAAGGTGCTTTGTCAGTAGCAATGGGCAGACGGGCTTCAGTACCGTTGAGGAGCAGCTTCACGAGGATGTCGTCAGTGGCCTTCTTGCCGCGATAGAACACCAGCTGGATGTTCGACGCCTTGCAGGTCTCCCAGTTCTGGTAGCAGTTCTTCACTTCAAAGGGGTCCTCAGGGTCAAGGTCGGCACCGTTGATACCCATCAGCACCGTCAGCGGACCCAGACAGGTGTCGTGTCCGAAGCGGAGGTCGGAGATATGGTCATTACGTCCCTCGATGGCAGCATCAGCCTTCGCGATGATATCCTCCAGGATGGGAATCATCTCGTATTGCGGCTCAAACACCCACGAATAGGAGCCGAGGTTCGACTGTTCCCACTGTGCCACCATCTCGTCGTCGGTAATCAGGTTACCCATCATACCCTCATGGCCGATGTTTGGCAACGAGGTATAGAGGTTGATGAGGTTACTACCGATGTGGTGCAGGTTATGCAGGCTGTCGGTATTGGTGAATACGCGCTTGACGACCTTGTCGCGCAACGACTCGTCGAAAGTGAACTTGTCGCGGTTCTTTTCCCAACGGGCCTTCACTTTCGTGAACTTGCGCTTCAGGGGGTTCTGATTGTCGGTAGGCACTACGCCATTGAGGGTTTTGCGGGCAGACTGTTCGCGAATCTCAATCTTCGGATTGCATTGCGTCAGTTCCTGACAGAACGACGCCATACTGAGCACGCAACGGCCTGTAAGCGAGGAGATTGCAAGTACGTTGCCACCATTCTTGAACACCTCAGGAAAGTTGTTGTACATCGTTCTGGCTATGCCCTGATGCTGTTCCCATCCCAGGTCGCTCAACTCGCTGACGCCTGCCGTCAGCTCGTCCTTGGCAGCCATGAATTTCTCGTAGAAAGCCTCGCCCTCGGGCGTCAATATCTGCTTCTCGTGAGCCGTTGTCAACAACTTGGAAAGCTCTTGGTAGAGCATTGCATTCCAGTAGTAGCGCGAACCGTGACGACCGTAATGGCTGATGTAGAACGGGCTGTAGCCCTTCGGTGCCTTGGTTTGTTGCTGGTTGGTAAACGTGTACGGATAATCCATACCATACGCACGTCTGGGGTCTGCCTTGAGCTGGTCAAGGGCAGAACTGCCCTGTGCCCACGCCACAACGGCCATGAGCACACTCATCATGAGTAGAATAGTCTTTTTCATATTGTCAGTTTAGTTATAAAGCATCTTTTGAACTCGCTCTCGAAGTTGGGCGTCAGTATCCCCTGCCCCATTGCCTCGCGAATCTCCTGCATCGTCCAGAAACGCCCACCGTCCAATTCCTCCGTCGAAGGACATATCTCACCGTCATAAGTGGTACGATGCACATACACCAGTTCACGTTCGCGCTTGCTTTCAAACACGTATTTGTCAACGAATTCGGGCTGGAAGTCTGTGATGCCCAACTCCTCGCGCACCTCACGGCAGAGAGCCACTTCCGGCGTCTCGCCATAATCTATGTGACCGCCAACGGCTGTGTCCCATTTCCCTGGCTGAATATCCTTCCATTCCGGACGTCGTTGCAGATACACCTCGCCTTTGGAGTTGAACACGTGCAGATGCACCACGGGGTGTAGCAGCTTCGAGCCGCTATGACACTCGCCCCGTGTGGCAGAGCCCGTCACCTGCCCCGCTTCGTCCACTATCGGAAATATCTCTTGCTGGTTGTCCATGCTCATTACTTTTGGTTACAAAGGTACAAAAATAAAGTGAAAATGAGAAGCGAAAGTGAGAAATTATTTGCTCATGTCGCAGAAATTTATTAATTTTGCAGACGATAATAATTAATAACCCCTAAAAAACAATCATTATGGAAAAAACTCTCGTATTATTGAAGCCCAGTTGCGTTCAGCGTCAACTGATTGGCGAGATTGTGACCCGTTTCGAGCGTCGTGGATTGCGCGTGGCAGGTATGAAGATGATGCAGCTCTCTGACGAGATCCTGCGCGAGCACTATGCCCACCTCGTTGACCGTCCCTTCTTCCCATCACTGGCCGCCTCCATGCAGACATCACCAGTAGTGGCTCTCGCCCTCGAAGGTGTGGATGCCGTACAGGTGGTACGCACCATGACGGGCTCTACCAACGGACGTGAGGCTGCCCCAGGAACCATCCGAGGCGACTATTCGATGAGTAACCAGCAGAACATCGTACATGCCAGCGACTCTACGTCGAATGCCGAGATAGAGCTGAAGCGTTTCTTCAAGGACGAGGAAATCTTCGACTATACCAGCGGTGCCTTCGCCTTCATCTACGGTTCAGGCGAGGCCAAATAACCTCAGCAACCCTCTTTATAATTGCTTGTCCTTCTCGAAGGTGATGTCCTTGTAGAGTTCGGGGGAGCCATTTTCGCTTTCTGGGAGGAAGTGGAGGCGGACGCCGCGGATGTGCTTCTTGGCGCGGAAGGCCTTGGGGTCGTCCACCTTGTCGCTCTCGATTTCCAGTTTCAGCATCCCCCACTCTTTCAGCCGTACTTTATCTCCGTTTTGCAAGTGGCGACGGACGACTTCCGCAACAGTCATCATCAGTCCTTCGAGGGCTCCTCCGCTGATGTTCATGTGACGCGCAGCCTCTTCGTAAATCTGACGGCTCTCGATGGTCTGGTTATGAACGGCCACTGCCTTATACTTGCCGAAAGTGCTGAGCGTCGGCTTGGTTTCTTTCTTGATTTTGTATCTCATCTTTGTTCGTTTTTTTGGATGTCATTTACTTGATGATTACTTTTCGCAAAGCCAGTATTCGGATGCACCGTTTACAACGTGGTGCTTGAATCCGAACTTGAAGTTGTTCATGGCCTTGCCCAATACGGCTGGCGTTGTTCGCTTGGCATCGAAATAGGCATAGCGTCCAGCAAGGAAGGACAGGATTTCCGTCGTTCCCCACCAGCGGCCTTCGTCGTCCTTGGGTTTGCGGAAGCTCTCGTTGATCATCTCCACCAGATCGACTGTTCGCTGATAGGGCACATTTTCCTCAATCAGCGTCTGTATCTCGTCGTCGTCCAACCAGAAGCGTTCACCGCTATTGAACAGATGCAGGGCCTGAGCATAGAGCTGGCGATGTTCGAGATTATCCGTAAAGTCGATGTTCTTGCCTGCAGGGATGCCCACGCAGACAAAACGTCGCGAACCCGTAGGATCCACCAACGGCTGTTGCTGATTGGTGGTGCCGATAAACGAGGTATAGCGACGATACTGCTTGATGGTCTTGCCGTAGGGCGGGCGGAACTTCACATCGGCAGACGACAGCAGGTATTTCAGCACGATTTGCTGCGAGTTGGTGGTCTTGTCGAACTCGTCGATGTTGATGAGCGCAAACGACGTCAGCGCAATGTTCAGGTCGAACTCGTTCTTGAAGTTCAGCTTGTCGTTGTAGTAGTCGCGCAGTTCTGGGGGTAGCAGGATCTTGCAGAAACGCGTCTTTCCGCAACCCTGCCGACCAATCAGCAACGGTGTCAACGCATTGCCTGTCAGCTGCTTGTCACTCTCGCGCCACTGAGCCACCATACCCACCAGCCAATATCGTAGGTACTTCTCCCAATGCGGCTGGTTGGTCGGCACTCGTTTTGCGAGTGCTGTTATACGGTCCTCTCCGTCCCACTCCGGCAGAGCGTCCAACCAGGTGTTCACTGGGTCGTACTGCTCGATGCGCGTAGAATCGATAAAGCGGTTCACATCCTGATCCCATGACTTCAGTCCCAACTCGCGGGCCTCGATGGTCATATCGTTGCGCACCTCAATGGTTAGTGGCTTAAACGTCTGATCTTCAGAATATTTCATGCGGTATTCGGCCACACCCGTCATCAGGTTCTTGCGCATGTCGTAATTCGAGGTGAGAAACATCTCCGTCCGCATCGTCTGCAACGTCTCTTGCGGCACGCTCTTCAGCGGCTTCACTTTGTGCGTCTTCTGGTATTCCTCCAGCAGGGGAATCTCGTAGGTCGTCGAGAAGACGCTCTTCACCAATTCAGGGTCGTTGTGGAACAGCGGGTGCTCCAGCGTCATACCCTGAGCGTGAGCCAGCGGAATACCCTGTTCCAGCGACTTGCGGGCTATCTGCTGCAACAGCTGCATCTGACGATCTTCGTCGGGCAGGTCGAAATAGCCGCCCAACACCTCGCGCAGGATGAACACCCAGTTGAAGTGATAGGTGCGCTTGACGGTTCGCCCAGGCATCAAGTGGTCGCTCTCCCACGAGATGGGTGTCGGCTCCGGCTGGTCGTGCTTCAGCGCGTCGGCCTTGAAGGGGCGCGCATCCGGATTGAAATACATCTCAGGGTCGGCACTGATATAGACCGTCCGCTCCAACTTGGGATCCAAATACTCGATGTCCAGCCCGAACTGGTTCTGATACGCCCTCCGCGCCGTGTTATATATATTAAGGTGGAACTGACGAATCTCATCCTCATCCTTTGGCAAAAGGTCTGCGCAGCCATTCCCCTCCTGAGCAGGAGGGGTCAGGGGTGGTCTAAATAGCTCTCCTCTGCACACGATTTTCACCGACTTTCCAGATGCTCCGAGGTAAGCCATCAACGTCTCGTCCATTCGCGATGCCAGATTCCTCACCTTCACGGCATCCTCGTAGGTCTTCAAGCCATTGACCTCGATGACAACCAGTGCATTATACTTCAGAAATCGGATGCCACCCGCATACTTGTCGCACTCAGCAGAGAAAACGATTCTGGGCAGACCAAACACATGTTCACCGTCATACACAATCTGTCCGTCGTCCAGACGTACCGGCTTAAAAAACTGATAGTTCAGTCGCAAGTCATAGACGGCCTTAGCATTGGGATTCTTCTTGATGGTTTCAGCCAGCGCAGACAGCTCCACACGGTGCAGCACCTGCTTCTTCCGAGAAAACTTGATAAGCGTTACTTTCATAGCCATTATTTTATGTTATTATTATACGTTATTGATCATTATCCGTTGTTATTTCCGTTATGGTTCTATACGAATTGCAAAGATACAAAATTTTCTGCTCCTTTGCAAATATTTTGGCAACAAAATCAAAAGAATTTTGCAGAACAAAATCATTTTTTCCAATTTTTCCACTACCAAAATTGAATTAACACATTGTAATTCTTGGACTTACACGATTTTCTCCTCCTACTTTGCTCCTACTTTCCCGCTACTTTGCCCCTACTTTGCTACTACTTTGCTACTACCTAGCTCATCTGATACTCTTGGCTTTCAAGTTTTTATATACGCATTCTCTCCGCAATTCTCTAGAGAATTCAAACGTTTCTTCGCCACTTAGCAATCGTTAGTGCGTACTTAAGCCTTGAATTCTCTAGAGAATTCAAGAGTTATTCATGCTTTGTCATTTTGTTTTCCAGTAATATCATTTGCGTTTGGTAGGGGCAAGGTAGGAGGAAAGTAGGAGGAAAGTAGAAGCAAAGTAGAAGCAAAATATCTTATAACATACTTACAATCAATAAAATAACACATATTTGGTAGGAGCAAATATAAAAAATTAGATTTTAAGCCATAAATTTAATACGAAAAACATTAATTTCCGTCTCATCGCTCATGTAATGCGTTTCGCTTGCAAAGTTACACATTATATTTCACATCAGCCAGTCCATGTTACACTTCTATTGCCTTCCTGTCGAACACTGTCACTCACCAGTCCCCTTGGCATGTTTTTGCTTCGGATTCCAGTCATGCACTAACTGGAAGAGCCGTTCCATTTCCTCTTCTATTGTTGTTGGGTAGCGCAAGGTGAGAATATAGATTCTTTTCTCCTCCACCACATATTGTTCATAAAATCGGTAGTCACCCTCCATTGTCTCGCCCTTCAGATAGAAATATCCCTCGTGCATATCTCTCATCATGATAGAATCCCCATTCTCCTCACTTTTTGCCATCGCTATCAGCTCTGCTGCCGTCTCAGTATCCCATTTCCCGCTATTCTTCAGTGAAAAGGCTATCATCTCCATCCCCTTGCCAATGGTATCTGCCAAGAGCAATCTGCTATGGATATTGTCGACGCTGTCAAGTACAAAGATATCAGGATACTCCACTCGAAACAATGCATTCCCTACATCTATTGTGTTGGTTTGTTCCCACCCGATGACCTGTTTTTCCTTCTCATGCCACGTCCAATCGTTAATGTGGTATCCCTCGTCATATGTGCAGTAATACACCAGCCCTGCTACCAGTCCCACCGCAATCACTATCAATAGTTTCTTCATGTATTTACTTTTAAGTTCTGCCGCAAAGTTACGTTATATAGCCAATGATTTCATTTCTCCATTATTTCTTACTTTGATTTTGCAAAGATACGTTTTTTTTCAAACTTGTTAGTATATCCGCTTAAAATCATCCCCTAACTGATTCCAGTAGATATGCGTAAAGCAATGTCCGTTCACCTTTTGGATTCTACTGACTTTAAACGTCCGTTCTTCATTTATGTCGAGTCGCAATGCCTGAATATACATCCCCCCGTAATAGCTGGAATAACGTATGTCTGCTATTCTGCAAGTAAACACATTTCCAGCCCTTGTGCAATACTCAATCTCTATCTCCTGATTCGTTTGCACAGCCCTGTCAATCACCTCCTCTATCGCCATCCATCTTTGCTAAATTAAACGGGTCATATTCTTCAGTCGTGAAAAGAACACCATCATTAATTTTTGACCCAATGATTTCACCGCCCTCTGTTGGTGGACGTAAGGATGGGTCATCACAATTATCAAAGCGAGTATACTCACCCCTAAACTCCATCATGATGATACCCGTAGCACCTTTACGATGCTTTGATATAATGACCTCGGCTTTCTGATGATAGTCAATCAAACCATCAGAACTCATCATAATACCGTAATACTCTGGACGATGCAGGAATATAACCATATCTGCATCCTGTTCAATGGCTCCTGATTCTCTAAGGTCAGACAGGTGTGGACGTTTACCTTCTGCTCCTTCACGTGATTCCACTCCACGGTTCAGCTGACTCAATGCAAGCACAGGTATGTTCAACTCCTTCGCCAAGCCTTTCAGCGAACGCGATATCAACGACACCTCTTCTTGCCGACTATTATATCTCATACCGCTGGCCGTCATCAGTTGTAGATAGTCAATCATAATCAGCCTAACACCATGCTCCTTCACCAATCTACGAGCTTTTGACCTCAAGTCCATGATAGAGAGTCCTTCCGAATCATCTATGTACAATGGAGCCTCCTTTAATAGTTCTATATTATTATCCAACTTTATCCAATCTTGGGTCTCCAAACGTCCATTTACCAGTTTCGTACCTTCTATCTTACATGCATTCGACATCAATCGGTTGGTCAACTGCACATCCGACATCTCCAGCGAAAAGAATGCCATTGGTATTTTCTGGTCGGCAGCAATGTTCTTCGCAAGCGAGAGCGCAAAAGCCGTCTTTCCCATTGCTGGGCGTCCGGCAATAATCACAAGGTCAGAGTTCTGCCAACCGCATGTTTTCTCGTCAAGTAGTGTAAAGCCTGTTGATATACCTGTAGTAGCCCCCGTGTTTTCATGGGCTATTTTCACCAACTCCACAGCTTTGTCTACTATTGGCGACAGTACAGAGTAATCCTTCTTCATATTCTTCTGCGACAGTTCGAAGAGCGTACTTTCCGCTTCGTCCACAACATCTTTGATGTCATTTGTCTCGTCAAAGACTTTCTTCCCCACATCGCTGACGTAGCGTATCATTTGTCTGGCCAAATACTTTTCTGCCACGATATTCGTATGATACTCGATATTGGCAGATGTCGCCACCATCGAACTTAGATCTGCAATATAACCTGGACCACCCACATCTTCGAGCTTGCCCATCTTTCCCAGTTTATCCGTCACGGTTAGGACATCTATCGGACAATCCTCCATGCTAAGACTGCGGATGGCATCATACACCATTTGGTTTCGTGGCTCATAGAAACTCTCAGGCACCAACTTGTCGCACACCTCCATATAAGCATTTTTGTCTATCATCAATGCACCCAGTACAGCCTTCTCTACCTCAGGAGCCTGTGGTTGTACATGAGCAAACTCCATAGGTGTTTGTCTCATTGGTCTTTTGCGTTCATTACTGTTCATCTTTCATCTGCGCTTTTATCCATTTCTGGTCACTCTTGTTCGAATTCATGAAGGCATTGACAATATCTGCCTTGTCTTTTCCCGCCTTATATCTTTCCTGCATTTCCGACCTGATCAGCGACACGTTGCCACTCTTCTTGTCCCTGAATTCCTCTATCAATTCTTCCGTCGACAAGTTCTTAATCCTTTCCTCGCGTTTCCCTAACTGCTCAGCAAACAACCTTCTGAATATTTCATCCTTCAGTATCTTGGCGTCCTTCATCCACCTGCTGCTATATAGCGCAAACAGCTGTTCACGCGATAATCCTTCCAACATACCCACACACTTTCTTAACTCCGCATCATCCCATCCAGAATAATGCGCCTTCCTTGCCTGTTGCAAAATGTACTCGTAGTCTGTCATAGTTCACTACAAAATTAAATTTGGTTGCGAAGTTAGCCATTTCTAACAACGCAACCAAACAATTTCGCTCCACAAGGCTTGTGGAAATGCGAATTTCTCAATTAATCCGAAATCATAGCGTAATGCTCAATATTTCACGTGCAAAGCGATGTAAGCCATTAATAATACGATCTGCCTGCTTTTGACGCGGAACCGAGCGACGGTGCAGATAGTTAGAGAGCTGTTTCTGATGAATGCCCGTCATACGTTCCAGTCCTGCTAATGACAGATATTCGCCATAGTACTCCAAAAAACTGGGAACGTCGAATTTCCATTCTATTTCAAACTCTCCCTTTATCTGTTTAGGCCAACGGTCTTCTGGGAGATTCTTCTTGATAAGGCTGATAGCTTCCATTGCATCGGCCTTAACAGCTTCTATGCTATCTCCAGCAGCATAGATTCCATCACAATTATCTGAATAGGCATCAAAGAAGTCTTTAGACTTTTCGATAATCATTATAATCTTTTCCATAACACAACGTTACTTATACTTATTAGTTCTTAAATTCCGTACTTTCTTATTAGCTTATTAGCAATCCCTGTTCCCATCTCTTTTGCTCCATGATAAGGAATGGGTTCCGTCATTACGCCATCTTTTATATAGAAGTAGTGACTTCCTTCAGCATGGTCAAATTTGTATCCAGCTTTAATGAACCTTCTATGTAGTTCAGAACTTTTCATTATTGCCTTATTTGCTGTTTTATGCTGCAAAAATAGTAATTTTTCTATTATTGGCCAAATTTTACGCTGCAAAAATAGAAAAAATACTATTATTTAACATTCCATGAAAACCAAACACGTGAATCAATGCGATTTTATTCCCAGACCACCAAATCGCGAGGCAGAGCGATTTTCTTTGCCTCGCCACGCAGGCCATCTATATAATAATGTCTGGCCAAATGGTCGTCAAACCTACCTACGAATGCTCCACGAATTCTGGCGCACTTTTCGTTGATGGAGTTCAGCAACGGATTCGTCACATCCTCTATACTTTGTATCGCCCTGTCACTCATTCCGTAGGGTTTCAGTTTCACATATATCTCCGTCAACTCCTCGCGATAGTCAGGCAGATGCTTAAACAAGATACCTTCTGGATGATTCAAGAATAATAGGTATACCGCCTTCTGATCATTCTTGTACATCTTATAAAACATGTACACCCCAAGCAATGCTGCCATTACAATAAATCCTTCCATAATCATTCCTAAATTTTGCTTGTTTGCAAAGTTATTATCTATTTTGTTATTTCCAAAGCATTTTTCTTTCACAAGCCTTGTGAAATTGGCAATTTACATTTCCAGATTACATTGGCTCGAACCAAGTCTATCTTCTTAACTTCACCTCGTTTGCCTGATATGGAATAGTATCGCGCCACGCTTTTGGGAAGCAGAGAAGAGAAATGTTTACGAATTCTGGCACATTTTTCGTTAATGGAGTTTTGTGTGGGATTTGTCACATCTATGATGCTCTTTTTAATCCTATCTGTTAGGCCATAAGGTCTCAGTAAGAGATACAACTCCATGAGTTCTTTCCTGTAATCAGGAAGATATTTTAGTACGATACCCTCTGGATGCGAGAGGAATAGTAGGTAAACAGCTTTTACCAATGGTTCCATTTCTACCTCAACAGGCTTTTCCTCAGCTAATACAACCTTGTAATCCTCTGTTACTACCAGCTGAGGAAACAGCTCTTCCTCGTTCATGGCTGCAACAATCTCTGCCTCATCCACACCATACGCTTTTAATCTACGTACTTTCTCCTTCACCTCGTCCAAAAGAATGGAGCAATGGAACTGCTCCAATTCTTTTGAAATCATTTGCTTAATATTCTGATCCATATTATTACGCTTTATAATGGGTTCATATTACTTGTTATTTACCATCAGACTTTGTGCAGTCTGCTCCATAAGGTTCTTTTTCAGGTTGAGCTGGTTTTCAACAATCAGTTCATAGTCACATTTGTTTTCTCCCATCTTGATGGTCAGGACAAATAGTTCCATGAATGTAAGAAAGAGAAACAGGACCACATAGAAGGCTAAAGAAATCCAACTGTTTGAAACCACGCTCAGCGTTGCTTCCAGTTCTTCAATGAATCCAAGCGGACGCTCGCTGACCTCCTTCGTCACTTTTTCTGCAATGTCCTTCTTGTCCTGGCGCAACTGCTCCAGCTGATTCTGATAAATCTCAATTTGACTGTTATTTGACTTAAGCTGCTCTGCAAGCGGATTGGGTATGTTAACCACCTCGGTATTCCTAACCTTGACTTTCTTGGGATTTCCGTTTTCATCCACTCCAGCAACTTGTTCAGCTGTCGATACGTTTACACTCTTGATGGTAGGTCGCTTCATCAGTTCTTCACCCAAGTCTATTGTGGCCTTATTCAATGAATCAATCTCATGTGAGATACGCCTCTCGTCACTCTCAAATATCGACATTCGTTTCAAAATCGTTTCTTTGATCACATCTTCCCTATTTTCCTGAATGGTCTGCTGAATATCGTTACGGAAAATAATCTGGTCAAAGATGCATGAGCCCAAGATTGCCATACAAATGGCCATTGAGAAACGCATTGCTGCCATCATCCGGGCTTTTCCGACATTCAGAATAATGACTCGTTCTACACATAGGATGATAAACATGAATGCCAGCGAAATGCAAAGCTTCAGAGCACACGAATCAATATTGATATATCTATCAGCAAAGCAATATCCGATAGTGCCCCAAATAATCATCATGATGCTAATAGCAGACAACAGTTTCCGATACTGACGGTGACTGGCCTCACCACATTCCTTCAAAATCTCAATGTTCCATCCAATCAGGAAACAACCTATATTTTTCAACGTTTTCATAATCATTTCAGTTTTAAATGTTTTTACTTGTGCTCTTGAATAAAGTTCATAGTTACTGCCGTAATACCCTTCATGAAGCCACGACGGTATGAATCAATCATCGTTGTCATCTTGGGGTCATTGGCAGCAAGCTGCATTTTCATCTGGTTAATCTCTATAAGATGCTCATCGTAAGTCTCGCGGAATGCCTCCAGGTTTGCAGCTGCAGTAAGTGCCAAAGCCTTCTTGGCGTTCTCAATCTGAACGGTTACTTCTCGAATATTCTTGCGATAACAAAGAATGATACGCTCGATAAGCAGTTCCAATTCATTCCTAATGATAGCCTCCTCTGCATCACGATAGGCGATGTCCGTATTGACTAGAGCATCTTCATAACCTTTCTCTTCCATATCCTTATGGATGTAGTTGTAGATAACATCGATAGGCATCCCAGTACCCCACTTGATTGTTATTATACGTTTCTTCTCGTCTTCATTCTCGTTCTGAGAATCAGATTCCTCACCTTGCACCTGTGGTTGTGCCGTTTCTACTTCAGGAGTCAACATCTCGTTCTCGTCCTGCTTCTTGTTAAACCAATTTAAAAGTCCCA
The DNA here is from genome assembly GCA_902774925.1 of uncultured Prevotellaceae bacterium. GTDB lineage: Bacteria > Bacteroidota > Bacteroidia > Bacteroidales > Bacteroidaceae > Prevotella. Next base: position 53,506 of record CACYKE010000010.1, read on the forward strand.
TAGTTGTATTGTTTTATTTGTTTATTATTCCGTTTGCTTATTTCTTTAACTCGTCAGGTGTGATGGTAATATCAAAGGTCTTACCACTTTTACGATAAGTATAGTAGAATACAAGTTTCTTGTTAGAGCGAATCAGTCTCTGAGTTTGAACACCAGATTTATTCACTTGATCTAGAATCTTTTCTTTTAATGCATCCTTAGAAATCTCCATCTCCTTTTTGAGCTCATAATAGTGGACATACGCGTCCTCTTTTGCTTCTGCTCCAGTCCAAATCGTTATCCAATCGGCTTTCTTAGGACAGAAATATGACTGATATCTTGCCAGAATTTTGAAATACTCATCGTCTGAGGCTCTTTCGTCTATCTCGTCTGAGAGAATGATTTCCAGTTGTTCCTCAGTAAAGTGCTCGAGAATATCGTCAACATCTACAATGTTGTCGAAGAAAACCATAGAGATGATGGTCATCACGGCCAACAGGAGCAAACCGAATGGAAGTGAGATTGCAGAAATTAAGAAAATTACGAACCAGAACTTTCTGAATAATCTCTTGAGGTGTAAGAATAACTTTTTCATTGTTGTTTTAATTTTAAATTGTTAATATTTTGTTGTTTCTTTGATTCTTAATACCAGAAATTGCAAAAGGTAACCGCAGCTTCGTAACCATTTTGTTCTTTTCTTTGCCTCTTGATACCAGAAAAATGAAAAAGGTAACCGCTTATTCAAAAAAAAATCGTATATTTGCCGAAAATATTTCTCTATGGTACGAAAACTGGTGCTGACAATAGGCCTTTTCTTAATGGTCACAATCGCAGGGAATGCCCAGCGGAAAAGGGCTTTCATGGTGGGAATCTCCCATTATGACACAGCACTGACAGGTTATCAATGGAATAACATCAATGGTGTAGAAGATATCAATCTTTTGACCCCAGTCCTGAAAAAACAAGGTTTTTATTTAACTGCGCTCTTAGATGACCAGGCAACATATCAGAACATTACCAGCCAGCTTACGACATTTACGAATAAAACCAAGAAAGGGGATATCGTTTATCTTCATTTCTCAACACATGGCCAGCCGGTAGAAGATATTGATGGTGATGAAGATGATGGTTGGGATGAGGCTATCGTACCTATTGATGCCTACAAGCTATACAAGAAAGGCTTTTATGAGGGAAAGAAGCATTTTCTCGACGACCACCTGAATACCTATATCAAGAAGTTGAGAGTGAAGATTGGCCCCACAGGATTCCTCTATGTAGTGATTGATGCTTGTCATGCAGGAACATCTTCCAGGGCAAACGATGAGACTGTGCGTGGTACCAAGGTGGGCTTTACATATAATAATAAGGTCTTCAAGCCCTCTCCACAGAAGAAATCGCATTACAAGATAGAGACATCACCCAAGATGTCGAATGTGATGTACCTAGAAGCCTGTCGACCAGAACAGGTAAACATGGAAATAAAGGTGAAGGACAAGCGCTATGGCCCACTATCGTACAACATTGCACAAGCGTTACAGGCTAAACCTTTATCAGCTAATGCGAATGAATTTCTGAACAACGTCAAAGCCTCTATTCTGAATGGTGGTTGCTGGCCCAATAATCAGAATATGGTAGTCGAAACAAGTTTCTAATATGGCAAAAGAGATATCATTACTTGACATAAAAAGCTATTTTCAAGGGAAAGCAAGTTCCAAGAAGAGACAAGACTTTGAGGATGAGAAAGGAAAGGCCATCTCATTTTTAAGGAATAGATATTCTATTTCTGACGAAGACATTGAAGATATTTATCAAGAATCCCTGTCTGCTTTATATCTTAATATAGAACATGGAAAACTTCGAGAGCTAACATGTCCTTTTAGTTCCTACTTCTTGCAAATATGCAGTAATCAAGCACTTAAGTTCTTGCAAAGATTACCAATTCTAACACAATTCGTGACGACAAAATTGACCAACTCTATGGTTTCTGCATTGACACGGAGGCTGAGGATAGAATTGTTCGAAAGAAAAAGTTAGTTAATCAAATTATCGCTTCTATGACAGAGACCTGCAAAGATGTATTACAAGGCTATTATTGGCACGACTACACAACATCTACGATAGCAGATGCCTTTGGTTTTAAAGATGCGAATTCTGTAAAGACGCAAAAATACAAATGCGCCCAAAAGTTTCGTGAAAAATATATCGAACTAGAACATAAAATATATGAATAAGGAGAACAATATAACCCCACAAACCATTGATGATCGCATAGATGCTTTCATCCGAGGTATGATGACAGAGGAAGAAGAACTGGCCTTTAAGCAAGAAATTCAAGCAGACCCTGACCTCCGCGCTCAGGTAATGGCAACAGTTTCCATGATTCGTGGTATTCGTGAGCAAGGATTAGCGCATGATAAAGAAATAATCTCAAAATACGACAATAGTCGCGTCCGCTCTATTTTGGCATGGGCCTGCTCTATTGCAGCAGTTATTGCTATCTTCTTTGGATACTCTAAGGATAAACGATTTAACGAACTCTCTGGTATTGTATCACCATACTATTCTGAATACAGCATGAGTGAATACTCTCGTGGCGATGTAGATTCTGCCAGTGTTGCCCACCTATATACCTTATTTAATAATATAAAGGCACAACGCAACATGAGCAAAATCATCGAAGAGTTAGAACCCATCTACGCTAACCTCGATTCTGATTTCACCTACTCATCCTACGCTAACGACATTGCTTGGAACCTCGCTCTTGCATATATCAAGGACGACCAGATAGACAAAGCTGTCACTATATTAGATAAAATAGAGAAGGATAATCCAGATACGCCTATCGCAGTCAAAGCACATGAAATACTGAAGAAATTGAAATAATTATTAAAGAAATATATTATGATAAGATTGTGTTTAATTGATGGTCGTTTTTCATCACTCGACGGAAATCTTGATTTGGAAACATTGAGGATTAACAAAGAAGACGATATTGTAATAAGTTGTGATGAGTTTCATCAAAAAATTGGGAACATAGAAAATGCTGCAGCGAATTATGTCTCATCGCTTCTTCCAAATGGCTTTAAAGCTCAATGGGATGGTTCTGAGGTAAGTTACCGGAATCAGAGAGTTAATTCAAGAATATCTAATCCAAGGATTAGTGAACTCCGATTTAGGGTAATTCTCAAAAGAGAGCATAAGATGTAAAAAGCCAGCACTTTCAAAAGGTATGGTAGAATTCCATCCTCAATCATCCTAGATAATGTTTTATCAGGATAAAAAGTTGTGTTTTTCTACTAATGATGAAAAAGCCGCTCTCATGTCTGTGCATAAAAACATGTCCCAAAATGCGGAGTTTTCAGATAAAGAATTATTGAGAACATAATTTAACTTGTTAAAAGCGACTGTCTGTTGTTTGTTAAATCCATTAACCAGTCTCTCAACATCTTTAATATTGCTATTAATGAATCTAAAATACCTTGCCATTATCCCAACAAAAACATCTGATAACTGAACCATAACATTACTCTTCGAATTTACAAATTGATAATTCTTCAATTTTTTACTATCTATGACAATAGTAATTGATTCCATCTTTTCTTGTAAAGATAATTCCTCATCTAAATAAATCTGTGAGTTTTTGAACATATATACTGGCCGAAAATAGAAATGAAGGAAATTGCACAAGAAAGTACCACTCTCCTCATTCTGTATGAATGTCAATTCATCTTTTTCTTGTGCTAAGCAAAAATACAAACGTAATTTGTATGTTAGGTCATTTGCTTTACCCGAATTTACTATATAATCATCCAATATCTTGATACATGTCACAAGAAAATCCTTCTTATGTTCATCTTCAATACTAGGATACTTATACCGAATCATCATATTTAATGTGTTGTCCACATTAAAACGCAGAATTCTATAAAGTTCATTTTTGACTTGAAATATATCAGCGTCAACATCCATCACAGAATCAACAATATCTACAATGGCATAATAAAATAATTCAACAACGCCAAAATGTACAAACCATTTCTTTTCTATTAGTAAATCAAGGAAATTTTCAAGTCTTTTATTCCTTAGGCAATCCTCAAAAGAACCTTTACATACGTTTTTTGTCTTTATTTCTTGCACTGTTGAATTACAGCCAATCTTTTTTCTGGCATATTCCAGATCTACTATGTCGTTTGCAACTATCCCGCCTAAAACAAAGTGCGTAAAGGGATCTACATTATATCTCCCGTCTTTTATCCAAAAACATCTATTGTTCCCAGATTCATCAAAATACATAGTATACTTTGAATTCATCTTGTCAATATTCAATCCATTAAGCAGGATAGCATTTTCCCTAATTGAGGTGCAATCAAATATTTCTGCCATAATTCAATTTAAACCATCCAACATAATAAACGATGCCCAGTATTTTGGATCATCATACTTTCCGTTTTCGACCTGTCGTAGATGCTGCTGGGCATCCTTGAGTGATTGGTATTTTGTTTTACCGCTCATCAAATTCCGATAGAACTCGACCATAAGAATCATAGTCGCCTCATCATCAACTTTGTCAAGACTCATAAGGATTGTATTTGCTCCAGCTTTTTTAAATCCGCGCTGAAGGCCTAAAATGCTATCATCATTACCTTGTTGGCCTAGAGCGGTCTTACATGCAGACAAAACGACTAGATCCAAATTCGAGAATCTCATATTAGAAATCTCAGCTGCTGTTATAATGTCATCTTCTGCGGAACTCGGAGTGTAAACTCTGTTTACAAGTTTATTACCTCCAGATAACACTAAGTAAGACCACGACATCGCGTCTCTTTCATAGATGAAGTTATTGTCATTACTTTTGTTCTTTAAAAATGTCAAGTTATTGTGATCCCTCATCATCTCTATATCAGATACATCTACATTCTCACCATGTGTTGCTACATGTAGTATGTCAAAATATTCTTTTTCCAACATCTTAAAAGCATTTTCTGTGCCATCTAAGCCACTAAAAATTTTGCAATTTACATGGTTATCTCTAAGGGCTTTAGATATGGCTGAAACTTCATCGTATGAATTTGAAAGCATGTCGAATCCGCTTCTTGTTTTGTTACCGTTTCGCGCTTGCACAATTACAAGGGGCTCATTATAATCCAATCCTCCAAACAAAAACGCTTTGTTGTATTGGCGATGTCGTGTTTTCTGCAATAATTCTGTAGTTGAAGACAATCGAAATATATTGAACTTGTCTTCGTATAACGTTTCATGGTCAATCGGTAAATATTCAATTCCAATTTTAAGAAGCATACCTGCTGGGGAGAAATATATGTTTTTAATTCCTATTAGTTCTTTTTCTATTGTTCCCCAAATATAATTACCCAATTGTATGTCAATTTCATGTTTCTTCATTCCTTTTGTAAGGAGCTCTCCAAATTGATGTGTATTGAATAATCGAAACATTTTGGGATGTTTATATCCTTTTCTTATAAGAACAGCATAATAGCAAAATAAAGAATCTTGTTCGTGAGATGCGACAAATTCTATTGCAATATCATTATCATTTAAGGACTCTTTGATATTATTCCATGTATAATTATCGCTCATATCATCTCGCAGAGTTATTCCTTTAAAAAACAATGTATTGTTATATAACTCTCCTACAATATCATTTTTTTTACAGTTTGCCACATAATATATATAACCCGAATCAAATAAGAAATGTCGCTTTTGCCAAAGAGAATACTTTTGTTCTTCTGATAACTTCGCAAATTCTGGAATAAAATCTTTTTTAAAGGTTTTTATAGCATCACCTGCGAATTGACACGCATTGGCGTAATCACCCTTCTTAGCATAATAATCTGCAATAATAGACAGATTATTGGAATAAACATCTGTAGACAATGTAGGTTTCAAAATTTCTATACTGGCAAGCTCATTCTCAATTGCCTTTTCGTAATCATGCATGTATGCATATATTTGTGACTTCAAATTTAGTAAAGTGCCTATTTCTGTACTATTGTCACCATACATTTTTGATGCCAACTCCTCATATTCTTTAACCAGGTTCAATGCCTTGTCTAATTTGTTTTGAAGCGAATAACACACAACAAGCCCGTTAATAGCAGATAAATACATAGGATTCTCTTTTCCATAATTTAAACTGATAGCTGATACAAGATCTTGATAAGCATGTTCTGCTTTTGACAAATCAGCTCTCATAGAATATTGTGCCAAGCTCATAAGTGGAAGTATATATTCCTCATCGTTTTCTCCTAATAATGATTTGTTTATTTTAACGACCTCTTCTGTATATTGAATTGCCTTAGGGGTGTCTCCAATCGAATAATATGCTTGTGCTAACAATGATTTCGCCCTTGTATATGACAAATTATATTCATTTGAAGTGCTTTCTAAAGAACCAACTGCTTGCTCATACAAACTGATCGCCAATGATATTTTGTTTTGATTCATATAACAATTGGCCAATTGTGTCAAGGAAACGACATAGGGTTCTTGTCCGGACCCGTAAATGATTTTTCTGACCTCAACGCATTCTTTCAAGTATTTTTCTGCTTTGCCATAATTCTCCAACATGCTGTAATAATAACCTAACATATATACTGTGTGGTCATACATTTCGTTGCACCTTCCAAACCAATATTTCACAATGGACATTGCTTTTTCTTCGGCTTCAATGGCTTTTTCATAATTTTTAGATGTATAATAGAAGCCTGCTTTTGTACTAAAAGCTTCGGCACGTTCAATACTATAATCACTATAGTTATAACTGTTGCCTTCCTTTAAGTTGATACCATATATATTAAAAGCCTCTTTCCCATAGTTCTCAATCAGATTAATCTTTTCAGCATTATGGACAGAGGGAAATGAAATTTTAATCCTACATTCTCCAGTACCAGTTATAGTTTGTTCTTGTGGCCCAATGGGTATTCCTTCACTTTTGATTATATTAAATTTCTCACCCGATGAAATGTCTTCAAGATATGTTGATGGAGAAATATTTACACGCATACCTACATAAGCGTAATATGTACAAAAAACCAATGTTGTATCCTTCGAAATTTCTATTTTGTCTACATGAAATCGATAGGCATCTGTTTTGTCAAACACTGGATTGACAATAGTCTGTGCCATACAGAATACATAGTATGCGATAAAAGTAAGAATGAATAAAAATCTCTTCATATATGTATCGTTTTTGTTATAATAGAACTCTTAAAATATCGGAAATCCTTCATAGATTATCATGCTTTTTTGAATTTTTCCATAAAGCAGCAAGATAAAAAACTTTCAATATTTGGTATAATAGAAGGATAGAACATTTCTCGGAAATGATTGGCAAGAAATTTATCTGCCAGTTTATATTTATAGGCAATCCATCCCCATAGTACCACGATATAAAAACCTACCATAGAACAAATGATATAGGTGGAATAGGGCATAATAATATGAAACCATCCTATGAGTACTCCGACAATTATTATAAGAATAATGTAGGTTATCAATGAACCAATATGATTCTCTGTTCCCATCTAGTATGAAAAGAATTATATCTTATCTGAGCATCTAAAAGAGCATTTATATACCAATCCACCTCTTCCTTTGTTGTAGAAAAGCCCAATGGATTCAATTCTAACTGTATCTTATGTTCAAGAAATAGAGACCTTAAATCCCAATTGTAACGATCAAATGGAATATATCTTTTGCTCATTTTACCCTATCCAATTATAATTCTATCAAACTAAATGAATATGAACTTGAACTGCCATAAGCATTAAATGTTCCACTATAATCTCTATTGTTGTATCGTCCGACAAATTTTCCTGTATGATTTCCTGTTTCATCAAATTCATATAGGGTTATATCTCCATCTTGATTATAATTGCCAGAAAGAACCAGTTTGTTGTTGGCGCCTTTGCTTTCGTAATAATACCACCCAGAGACTTTTCCGCCATTACTTAGTGTAAGATACATCACTATTGGGAAAGAACCTATTGAACCTCTGAAATATGATGCTGCTACATCTTGAACAGATTGTGAATTGTCATCTTGTGGATGTATTTTTTCATATGCGGATACAACCATTTGTTTCATTTCTTCTGTCGTAGCATAATTATAAGCTTGCTTTAAGTCTTCTGTTGCAGCTTTTATATCTTCTAGTTGGGTGTTACATGCGCCTCTGAGATAATAAGCATTGAATCTATCTACGAACTCAGACATACTTAAAGCATTATCTAAATCGGCTTTTGCTTCATTCCATTTTTTTAGGCTTATATACATAGCTGCTCTGTCAGCGAGGAAATCCGGATTGTCTTTTTCTATGTTAATCGCTTTTGTCAAATCCGCAACAGCCTTTTCCAAATCGTTTTGATATTTGTACACACAACTTCTGTTCAAGTAGCCTGTTGAGGAGTTTGGATGATTCTTAATAACCTCTGAAAAATACCGAATAGCATCTTGGTTATTGTCGATTACATATGAAATAATTCCAAGAGCATTCAAAGCCTGAATATTCTCTGGATCATTGTCCAAAATACTTTCAAAAATAGAAGTTGCAGTATCTAATTCCCCTTCATGCATCGTCGAATAGGCATATTCCTTTTGGTAATTATCCATATCTATCTTGATATTGTTTCTATAATTGTCAAGATTGATGTCCGAAAAACTCCATCTTGGATTGTTGCCTTCCTTGATATCGATACTCTTTACGTTATTGCTTATGGCAGGAAAATAAACTTGGAATTTGCATACTGTTGCTAATGGAACACTGGTTGACTGTTCATGACTAATACCCAACGTTGATGAAACAATATAATACTTTTTCGAAGAATCATTATCCTTAATATAGAAACCATCATCTCCTGCTCCTGTCTTACACCATATTGCAGATCCATTCATCGACATATCCAAATTTGTATACGATAAATAGGCTATTGTCGCATCTTTCTTGAATTCAAGAGCATTGAGAATCAAATCACTTTCCTGATCACTTGGCACATTGAGAATAACAAAGTTTTCCTTTTTGTTGAATTGACGGTTGCTTTTTTCAAATGGATTCGAAGTCATCAAGGACAATTTTTCATCGCTAATAGCAACACCAAAATTAATGTTCTCTCCTCGTGTGCTTTTAAATGTCGCAACCCCTACGACGTCACCATATTCATTCATTATGGGACTTCCGCTACTTCCTCCGGATATCGGAATTGAGACTTGAATAATTTGACCATGACTATCTGTCCGAATTGACGAGACAAGTCCATCAGCGAATGTTTGCTCTAAACCTATTGGGGCTCCAAGATTGTATACTTTGTCCCCTTGAGAAACTTCATCATTGCTAAATTTCAAATAGCTAAAATGCTCATTTTCTTTATTGACAACAGAGAATTTTGCAATATCCCACTTCTTATCAGATGCTAAAACCTTATCAATTTCATATTCCTTGCCATCCTTCAAACGCAAGACAGCTTTCTGAGCTCCATCCAAAACATGATAATTGGTTATGCCAATACCTTCTTTATCAATAAAGAAACCAGAACCACTTCCTGCAGGCGAACCATATTCGTCAAAAGTATATATAATGAAGGTTGCCATCTCTGCCTTTTCCAAAACGGTTTTTGCTCCTTTTGAACAAGACAACAATAATAAAGACAACAATGAGACAACGGTCGTATAGATAAGCTTTTTCATAATAGAACTGGTTTTTAATAGTAATTGATTCCGCAAAGATACAACATTTTTTTGAAAGAAAAAAGATTTTGAACAAAAAGTTGTTTTCACAAGGCTTGTTATTTTAAAAAACTTGTATTTTATGGCTGTTTTTATTATTTTTGCGACAAAAATCGAAAAAAACGTCATTTAGGTGGTTACCTTTTGACTTTTCTGGGTATAAAGAGGCAAAGAACAACAAATTAATAGTAACAATTTAAAAAAGTACAATTATGAAAAAGTTAATGATGACCCTGATGGCAGTTACGATCGCCATCGCAGCAAACGCACAGTACAACGTTGGTAGTTCAACATCAAGCACGGACTATTTCGGAACTCGTACCACAACCCACAGCAATCGTTATGGCCAGACTACTGGAACATCCACTTCTTCAACGGATTGCTTTGGCACTACGACCACTACGCACAGAGACCGTTATGGTAACACCATTGGTACTTCAACCAGTTCAACGGATTGCTTTGGCACAACCACAACTACCCATCGCGACCGCTATGGCAATACGACAGGAACGGCAAGGTCGAATACGGACTCTTTTGGTACCACGACTACAGATTACTATGATTCGTATGGACGTTCAAAGGGATCTTCCAGAAGCAATACGGGCTATTTTGGCACCACTACCACCCATCAGAATTCGAATGGTCAGACCTGGGGCTCATCGACATCAACTACAGACAGCTTCGGTACTCAGAACACCCAGCACTATAGCAACAATTCCAACGACGACATCTGGTCGTGGTAAAATGATTAATGTTGAACTGCCGAGGATTTCTCGGCAGTTTTTTTTATGACAAACGTTGTTGGGCGAGTAGCTCGGAACTAAGGAACTACGGATTTAAGGAATTACGGAGCCGTCACCGAGTCGTTCTGAGAATGTTGACCCTCAGAAGTTTCAGGAAGATTATCGGAAAAAGGGATTTACCAGAAATAGCCCATGCGTTCGAGCATTGTTTGCTCTGAAAGCCATGTGTTTTTTATATACTCTATATACAAAATATTGTCGACTACAGAGTAGATAATCTTTATCTTTGAAATCACAAGATAGCCATGCAACTCTACACCGACCTTCTCTGAACAAGGCTCTACAGGTGCTGAATATGGAGAGACGCTTATTTTACGAACTGCATCCATTATTTGCTTACGCATCTTGGTGTACTGCAGTTCACCATGTTCTTCAAGAGTATATTCCAGAACTTCAGCAAGGCTCAGCAACGCAGGTTCCGACCATCTTGTCTCTAAACTCATACAATCGCTGATCTAAATAATGTTCTGCTTCTTCCTGAGAATAGCTCTTTCCTGCCATAACTTGATCATGGCTGAGCTTCAAGATCTTAACCAGAATTTCTTCGTCGTTTGTCATAATTGTTCGATTTATGCTGCAAAGATAGATTTTTTTTCCGAACTATACAAATTTTTAAGCAGAAAAATCAAAAATAGTGATTTTACTTTGCTTCACTACACTCTACACCTTTAGTTAGAGAAGCCTTGCGAAAGATACGCTTTGTAGGCCTTTACTGCATCCTGCATGATGTCGGCATGGTCGAAAGCCAATTCAGGTAACGCAGACAACGGGAACCACTCAGCCTTAGCAGCATCATCCTGACCAGTAACAGCAATCGGCTCATCAACGATGGCCAGATATGCGACAGGAATCATGGGGACGAACCGACCCCATGATCTCTTATCTTGTTGTTTTCAATTAAAAATACTCTCTCACGGCAAAGTCAAACTGGTCGATGAATATCTGCTTGAAGGCATACAGATTGTTCTGCTCGTAGAAGATAAGCATTGCCTTCTTGTAGTCGATGGAGTCAACAGAACGGAAACTCAGCGGACAGTAGCCGTTGGCTATCAGAATGGCATTGCTGGCATAGCCTCGCGAATCTGGAACTCGTTGTCCAGCGGATGATAGTTGGTGCCTGTGATACCCACACGGCGATGTCGGATACCCCTGTCCACCGAAAGCTCCTTAGTCAGCAGCTGGTGGATATCCTCAATATGGCTCACCGTCAACTGCTGCAGGTAGTCAGGATTATCCAGCACAAATCGTAGTGCATCCTTATGGTTCAGCAGCATCACCGCCTCCAGCAGTCGCTCCGTCTCCAACAGCGAATAGGTGTTGCCCTCTATCTGCGACGATTTCCAGCTCAGGTCAATACCCAGCCGCTCCATCTCCTTGCGATACTCGTTTTCCGTCATCTCGCTCACATGCTGGCGAAATTCCGCCTGTAGCGCATTCAGGTGTTCCATCTCCTCGTCGGTAAACAAGTGCACGGCTGGCAACTGCTGGCGTATCAAGTCGAAGTTGAACGACGTCTGCACCTCGCGCTCGTCCACATCCTGCGCGAAGTACGTGTCCAGATTCAGCGGCATCAGCAGATGAGCCTGGTCCGACAGCTTATACCTTGTGGCACGCGCCTTACCTTCCACCACTACATCGCCCTTGGCCACTGCCGCAGCAAGCAGACGTTTCATAGTGGCATCGCTTCCCTCGAAAGCCGTACCACGGGCTATTTCATCGCGCGACGACAGCGGATGATAGTGCAGAAACTGCAGTATTGCTCTTGATATATCCATATCTTTACGTTCTTTAATCGGCGCAAAGATACGCATTATTTTTTAATTATCGGCTCATTTTGAACTAAAAATTACATTTCGCAGTATTATTTTTGAGCCGATACTAGGATTTGTTACATCTTCCATCA
>CACYKE010000011.1 GCA_902774925.1 uncultured Prevotellaceae bacterium
CCATCACGGAGGGTTCTGCCTACACCCTGCAAGGCACACCCGCCACGGCCAGCACCCGCGGCATCGTCATCGAGGGCAGTCAAAAGGTAGTTAGAAAATAAAGAATATATGAGCAAAAAAACACTTCGCTGTTTGACTCTGGTGGTGACCGTTACCGCTGCCTTATTCCTGTTAGGATGTGGAGGCAACTCCAAAGAACAGGAAAGGCTGTGCAGAGAAGCAGAAGACATGGTGTACGAGGCCTATATGGCCAAGGACTACCCGCGCATCATAGAGCTTGTGGACAGTATCAAACCGCTGGGAAATTTCTCCGAGGGCAAGGCTTGCTACTGGCTGGGCTACGCCTACGACAGGATGATGCAGAAGCGCATGGCCGAGCTGTACTGGAAGACGGGTATCGCCGCAGTGGAGAACTCTACCGACGATGAGGACGTGCGGGTGTATGCCGGCATTGCCAACCGTCTGACGGGTCTTTTGAGTACATGGACTGAATACGAGGCCGCCCTGAAAGTAGCCATACCCGCTACAGAAAGGCTAAAAAGCCTGGGACGCGACACGACCAGCGAATACACCAACATGCTCATCTATATCGGCTGTAGTCAGAGCCGTCTGGACAATCGTCTGGAAGAAGCCTATAGCGCTCACATCTACAATATCCATAAACACCCGAATGCCATCAGTTTCCGCGATGCCATCGTGGGCGTGATCAACATCAGCTACAACTACTTGGAAATAGCCGACTATAAGAAGGCTGTATTATGGCTTGAGCGCCTGAACCAGCTGATCGACGGATATGAAAAGCAGGCTGACGCGCGACCTGACTATAGCAACAAACAGCGGGCACGCTACAACATCTATTTAGCCAGAGCTTTAGAGGGTATGGGGCGCAAGGACGAAGCCGCCGAGGCCTACAGGCTGTTTTGCCAGACTGATTTCTTCCAGACGGCAGAAGGCAAGATACTGGCCAGCGACTATCTGCGGCTGGCAGGACGTTGGCAGGATGCTGCCGACAACTTCGGAAGCCTGGATGAAATGATGAAAGAGTTCGGCACCAGCTATTCGTTGGAGAACATACAAAAAATGCTCCTAAAGAAGTATGAAGTCAATAAGAAGGCCGGTCGTATCGACACAGCCCGTGCCGTGAGTATAAGTATCACCGAACGACTTGACTCGGCCATTACTCTTTCGCGCAGCGCCGAAGCCCGTGAAGAGGCGGCTGTACACCAGAAGGAACTGGAGATGACCGCCGAAAACGAGCGAAACATACGCCAGCGCCACATCACCCAACTCATTGCCATGACGGCGATTGTCGTTCTCCTTATCATCTACATCATTGTGCGCCACCGCATGGGAGCCCGTCTTGAGAAAGCTCACAACGAGCTGAAGACTGCCTACGACCAACTCGAAGAGACCACCACCGCCAAAGAGCGTATGGAGAGTGAACTGCGCATTGCCTGCGACATCCAGATGTCGATGGTGCCCAGCACTTTTCCCGACTATGAAGGCCTAGACATGTATGCGTCAATGACACCAGCCAAGGAGGTGGGTGGCGACCTCTACGGCTATCATCTGGAGGGCGACAAGCTCTATTTTGCCCTTGGGGATGTCAGCGGCAAAGGCGTGCCCGCCTCGCTGTTCATGGCACAGGCCACACGACTGTTCCTCACCCATGCCACACAGGGCATGATGCCGGCAGAGATCTGCACGAGCATCAACAAAGCCCTTGCCGGTGAAGATAACGTGAACGCCATGTTCGTAACTATGTTTATTGGTCTTCTCGACTTGAAAACGGGCCATCTCGACTTCTGCAACGCAGGACATAATGCGCCTGTCCTCGGCGGCGGTGAACTGGGTGGCGAGTTTCTCGACATGCTGCCCAATGCGCCCATAGGACTCTGGCCAGGACTGGAGTATGAGGGCGAGGAACTGGACAGCATCAAGGGACGGCAGCTGTTTATCTATACCGACGGTCTGAACGAAGCCGAGAACCGGCAGCAGGAGCAGTTCGGTGACGACCGCCTGTTGGAGATTCTACGTGCCATCCATTACGAAAATGCCCGCCAGGTCATTGAGGCCATAGAGGCCGAAGTGGAAAAGCACCGCGACGGAGCCGAACCCAACGACGACCTGACCATGATGTGTATCAAATTATGAGCAATGAGATGATGGTAACCAGGGTTTAAGAACGTTAAATACGTTAAATCTTCATGCTTTTGGGACACCAAAGAATCCCCAACGTCACTTTTCTACCGTTTAACATGTAAGTTATTGATTATCAATATTTAAAATATTCGATAGATGTCATCTTACCTCCCTAGTTCTCTCAAACAGTGTAACTACAATCGGTAGTGCTGCTTTCTATGGATGCGGCCTAAATCAAATAACCATACCTAATAGTGTGACGAGCATTGAAAGAGGTGCTTTTTCAGGTTGGGATCTTCCTGTTGTTATTTCATTAATAGAGAATCCATTCAAAATATACGGGAAAGCAGATGAATACAATAGAACTTTTAGCCAGAACACATTTAACAATGCCACACTGTATGTTCCTGCGGGAACGATAGACAAATATAAAGCAACGGAGGGGTGGAAGGACTTCTTGTTTATCGAGGAAGGAACTGGCGGTGGAGGGACCACGCCCGAGAAATGCGCCAAACCCACCATTAGCTATAACAAAGGTAAACTTATATACCACTGCGAGACAGAAGGCGCTACGTGCCAGTACAATATCATGGACAACGACATCAAGACAGGATGTGGTAAAGAAGTACAATTGGCCGTCACCTACAACATCAGCGTCTATGCCATCAAGGCGGGCTATGAAAACTCTGAAACGGCAACGGCTACGCTCTGCTGGATAGACCAACAGCCCAAGACGGAAGGTATCACCAATGGCATAGCTAACATCCCTGCTAACGCCGTGCTGATTCAGAGCGAGGGAGGTATTCTGAAGGTGGAAGGCATTGATGATGGAGCGCAAGTTTCCGTATATACTCCCGATGGCAAGCAGGCCGGTAGTGCTGTTTGTCGAAATGGTGCCGCCCTCGTTGGTACCAACATCCAGCCCGGCAATACCGCCATCGTGAAGATTGGAGAAAAGGCCGTAAAAGTGATAGTGAAGTAATAATATTCAAGTAGAACGGTAAAACTCCCCGCGATTCACTCAGGATTGCGGGGTGTTTTGTTACTTGTAGTACCCGAGGCGGATGTAATGCCTGGGGGTGGCGAAGGGCGTCCAGGAGATGTGGAGCCAGCCGGGGCCGGTCAGCAGCTGGTCGGTATAGTCGCAGGCGCGGAGGAAGTCCACCAGGCGCTGGAACTGGCGCGGGTCCTTGGGGCGGATGTCGGCAGCCTGACCGAGCAGGTGCTGCGAGTTGCGGACGCCACCCACCTCGCGGTTGTAGGCCTCGTTGCGGTAGCCCGAGTTGACGATGATGGCTCCCACCTCGCGGCGTGCAGGCTCCAACAGGTACTGGCAACCGTATTTCAGGTTGAACAACACCTGCGGCGTTGGCAGGTTGTCGGGGTGCTTTCCCAGGTTGAGAAACTCGCTCAGCTTAAAGTGAGGCGATAAGCGAATGTCATTGAGCTGTGTGTTTTCCATTGATTTTTCGTGTGATGAGTTTTACATAATAGTTGCTTCGCCGGCTGCGCCGAGGAGGGCGGCGATAATGTAACCAAGGACCTTGAGTACTGTTTTTACTGTTTTGTTCATAATTCTGTGTGTTTTAAATGTTAATAAATAGGGTTAATTTCACACTGCGAAGTTACAAAAAAATATCGAGAAAACCAAATGTTTTCCTATCGTTGTCTTGGTCACGTAATAGATAAGGTTGTAGTTCGTGTTAAGTGAGATAGACCGATACTTATACTGGCGGTCAGCCAAAAGCATTTCCGGGTGTCCTACCTCAGGATGCTTAAGCAATGTCTCGCCACGGTCGTTAACACGCTTAATGAATTTTTCGGCTGATCGTGGTCCAGCATATTCTGCAAAGACAGACACAATCCTTAGGAATTCTTCGCGAGCCTGCTTAGTAAACTGCAGTTTCATAGCGACTCACGATAGACTGAGCGTCCGACATCACTTGTTCCCACGAGAAACCTATGCCCTCGTTGATTTCCTGTTCGGCCTGGTCAATACGAGCATTCATCTCCTCCAGATTGCTTACATCGGCACGCATCGCAGCCCCAACAGGTTCTGCAGCCATATCTGTAGATTGCTCTATGTCCTTCTTTTCTTCGCTCATAGGTTTCTGTTTTTTCATTTCACGCTGCAAAGATAGTGTAAATTGAACGAAAAAACAAATTTTCCCCTACTTTTTTATCCTTCTTCCCCCTACACAGGGGGATAAGAGAGGGTCTCGGACGAAAAAAACGGAAGCCGCGATTGGACTTCCGTTTCCTGTTTTATTCTTTAATTCTCACAGAGGTTTAATCGTCCTCTTTTACTATCTGAGTGAAATCCGACCAGTTCTCAACCTTGAAGGCTCGGATATCTCGAACTGAAGCCTTGAACCACGTTATCTTCTTTAAGGCGTAGATGGCAGCAATCTCCAATCTTTGGCTCCATATGCTTTATTTTTTTCATTTCACGCTGCAAAGATAGTGTAAATTGAGTGAAAAAACAAATTTTCCCCTACTTTTTTATCCTTCTTCCCCCTACACAGGGGGATAAGAGAGGGTCTCGGACGAAAAAACGGAAGCCGTGAGATGACTTCCGTTTCCTGTTTTATTCTTTAATTCTCACAAAGGGACTGTCCCCGCGTGAGCCTTAGAATAGGTCTGAGTGAGTGCCCGTCTGTAGAAACAGCAGCGTCAGTTTCGTTTCGTTCTGCTGCCACGTCATCAGCCAGTCCGACTGTATGTGGCACTCCCATTGTCCGTCCATGTCGCCCGACAACTTGTGTGGACGGTACTGTGCGGGCAACGTGCCTGTAGCAGCAAGCAACGCCACAGCGTCCTGTATAAGTTGCATGTCCAGACCGCGCTTCTTGCAACGTTTCAGGTCTTTCTCGAAACGCTTGGTGTAGTCGATGCTATACATATCAGCCAAGTATTTGCTTAAACATGTCGTCCACGCTGTCGGCGTGATACACTCGGCCGTTCTTCACGTCGTCCATCGCTTCACGGTATCCTGCCGTCTTGGTGATATCATACTCCTTCGGCTTGGCATCCTTCTGTACCTTAACCGAAGCCACACCTACCAACATCTTACAGGCCTGCTTAACTTTTTGGACGAGGCTTTCGTCGGGAATATGTAATACTAATGTAGCCATAATCTTTGTTGTTTATTAATTTCACGCTGCAAAGATACGAATAAGTGAGCAAAATACCAAATTAATTTGAGTATTTTCGAACGGAAGTATCTTCTCGCTAAGCGAAAAGATAGTGCAAAGTCGATTTTTTTCTTTTATTTCCGAAATGCAGCCTATCTTCACCACTCAACAGCACCTCTTTACCTCCCCTAATTCTGTTCAAAGTAACTTCTTCATCAATACCTGCAAGCTTGCCACACAGACGTATTTGTTTGTTTGTCTTGCTTTTATCCACGCTTTTAGGTAGAACGCCATCATATTTCTCAATGATTGCCTTTACGTAAGGGTGTAAGGGTATTATAACAGT
The DNA here is from genome assembly GCA_902774925.1 of uncultured Prevotellaceae bacterium. Taxonomy (GTDB): domain Bacteria; phylum Bacteroidota; class Bacteroidia; order Bacteroidales; family Bacteroidaceae; genus Prevotella. The sequence continues at coordinate 5,623 of CACYKE010000011.1, forward strand.
CTTGTTGGTCTTATGAGTTGGCACTGTCATTCTGTCCCCACTAATACACGCTTTTGAAAGGTCGTGCCAATCACCATATCTTAGTCCCGTCCAACACGCAATCACAAACAAGTCTCTTGTCTGTTCAATGTTACTCTTAGGGTCTATTTGCTCTATTACGTCCTTGCTATTGAAGTCAATCTCATAGATGCGTCTTATCTCATCCTCAGTCAGATAGATGTTACCCACATCATGGGTTTTCGTTGTGTACTGATGGAAGGACGGGTCTTTGACAAGACCATCTTTCTCTGCATCAGACAACCAAACCTTCATTATACTATACTGTGAAGAAATGGTATTGGCTGCATATCCCTTCTTATTCATCCATGCAGTAAACTTTTCCTCTAACTTACTATTGAACAGTTCCCAAACAAGACCTAATTTTTTCTCTGAGCAAAAGAGTTGTAAACGCTTCAAGGCATTCTTGTGATTATAGACAGTTCCACTACAAAGCGTTCTTTTCGTACTCTTGTTGGTCATGGACTTCTTGCGTTCGATGTAGTCTTGAATAAAGTCCAATGGATTCTTGCGTATCATAGCTTCCTTACCTCTCAATTTGGCAGAGAGGAAGGCCTCAAAGGTCTCTTTGGAAAAGTCCATACTATCGTCTAACAAATTCTCCTGTGAGACAGCTACACCATATTCTTGACAATATCCAAGTATCTTACGCAGTTGCTTATTCAGTTCCTTATTGGCTCGTTTCTGTACTGCTGAAATATTGCCGTCAACAATGGCTCTTTCGCCTACTTGATTTCGCTCTGCCCTAATCCAATACTCAGGCTCTATCCTCAGTCCTGTGTAGATACGAACACGCTGACGATTAATCGTCGTTGTTAACCAAATCTGTGCTTTACTTCCCTTCTTCATCACCAAGTTAAAATTGACTCTCAGTGAAAACCTTCCATTGATATTAATATCATTTTCAATCATAATGGTATTGAAATTAAGTTAATGAAATGAATATGTAAATAGAATGCTGATATATGCCCATATTCCGTTAAACGTATATCGCCCAAAGCAAATATACACAAAAAAAACGAGAAAAAGAAACCTAAGCAATATAATTTTTCCAAGTCCCATTATTAGCTGTCCCAAAATCTGTCCCATTCTACTGTCCTTTTTTCGGCAAAGTTACAGCTTAAATTCCATTGAACCAAACGGCAAAAATGAAGGTGGTGTCAAAAAGTGGTGTCAAAATACAAAAATTAAGAGACAAGCTAAAATTTCTTAATTAGTCACGTAAATTATTGAAAATCAGAACATAGAAAAAGCCCCAAACCGAAGTTTGAGGCTCTTGTAAGTGCTTGAAATAGGCTAAAAAAGCCCTATTTTTACTCCCACTCGATGGTTGCGGGTGGTTTTGAGGAAATGTCGTAGCAGACGCGGTTGACGCCACGGACCTTGTTGATGATCTCGTTCGAGACCTTCGCCAGAAAGTCGTAGGGCAGGTGAGCCCAGTCGGCAGTCATGGCGTCGGTAGAGGTGACGGCACGCAGGGCAACAGGATTCTCGTAGGTGCGCTCGTCGCCCATGACACCGACGCTGCGGACGGTGGAGAGGAGGATGGCACCAGCCTGCCACACCTTGTTGTAGAGCGTCTCGCCATCGGTATCGACATATTCGCGGAGTCCGCGGATGTAGATGTCGTCGGCATCCTGCAGGATACGCACTTTTTCGCGGGTGATGTCGCCCAAGATGCGGACGGCAAGGCCCGGACCGGGGAAGGGGTGACGCGTGATGAGGTGTTCGGGCATCTGCAGCTGACGGCCTACGCGACGCACTTCGTCCTTGAACAGCCACTTCAGGGGTTCGCAGAGCTGGAGGTGCATCTCCTTGGGCAGACCGCCCACGTTGTGGTGGCTCTTGATGACCTTGCCCGTGATGTTGAGCGACTCGATGCGGTCGGGATAGATGGTGCCCTGGGCGAGCCATTTGGCATCGGTAATCTTCTTGGCCTCGGCATTGAACACTTCGACAAAGTCGCGACCGATGATTTTACGTTTCTGTTCGGGTTCGGTAACGCCAGCAAGGTCGGCAAAGAACTTCTCGCTGGCATCGACGCCAATGACGTTCAAGCCCAGCACCTTGTAGTCGTCCATGACCTGCTGGAACTCGTTCTTACGCAGCATGCCGTGGTCGACGAAGATGCAGGTGAGGTGCGAGCCGATGGCTTTGTTCAACAGCACGGCGGCAACGGAGCTGTCGACACCGCCCGAGAGTCCGAGGATGACGCGGTCGTTGCCCAGCTGAAAGCGCAGCGTGGCGACGGTGCTTTCTACGAACGAGGCAGCGCTCCACTCCTGACGCGAGCCGCAGATGTCGACGACGAAATTCTTCAGCAGTTGCTTACCCTGCAGGGTGTGATATACCTCGGGATGGAACTGCACGGCGAAAACACCTTGGCTATTAGCTTTTGGCTCATAGCTTTTGGCATACGCCGCATACTTGACATCCTTGGTGGAGGCGATGCAGTGGAATCCGTCGGGGATGGCGGTGATGGTGTCACCATGCGACATCCACACCTGCGAGTGCTGGTCGAAGCCCTTGAAGAGCGGGTTCGTAGTGTCGACGGTCTGGAGGTTTGCACGGCCATATTCGCGCGAGTCGGCCTTTTCCACACGGCCGCCCAGCGTATGGCTGATGAACTGTGCACCATAGCAGATGCCGAGCACGGGGATGCGACCTGCGAACTGCGAGAGGTCCACCTTGAAAGCCTCCGGATCGTGCACCGAGTAGGGTGAGCCGGAGAGGATGACGCCGATGACGTCGTCGTCGTTGCCTACAGGATATTTGTTGTAGGGCAGAATCTCGCAGAAGGTATCGAGTTCGCGGACGCGACGGCCGATGAGCTGCGTGGTCTGCGAACCGAAATCGAGGATAATAATCTTCTGTTGCATATTAATATTCTTTCTGTTGGGTGTGCAAAGGTACTAATTATTTTCCATACTGCCAAATCTTTCGATGATTTCGAGGCACATGCGGCTGTTGTGGTAGGGACACTTCCAGAAGCCCGCCTTGTCGTCGACGGTGTTAAGCGTGCCGTCGGCATGGCGGCTCCAATGCCACTCACCATGCTCATAATCAATGATTTGCGCCTTGATGTAGTCCCAACATTTCAGGGCTCGCGCGAGGGCTTCCTCGTCGCCGAAGTGCTGATAGAGATTGAACCAGCCCACGACATTCTCGGCCTGTACCCACCAGTGGAGGTCGTCGTCGACGTGACCTGTGTCGAGGTTCGCCTCGTGAATCATCGAACCGTCGGGGCGCAGCCCTTTCTCGCTGGCTTTTGCCACTTCGCGGACAACGGGCTCGACACGCGCCAACACCTGCCGGTCGCCCAAGACGAGGGCAGCCTCGTGCATGAGCCACGAGCACTCGATGTCGTGGCCATAGCTCTCGAGCCGGCCTGCACCACGCGTCCAGTCCATGTCGAAGAAGAGGTCGAGGTGGTGGGTTTCGGGATTGAGGATGCGGTCGGTAAAGATGCCGATGATGTTGCGCAGAGCGCCTTCGACGCGAAGCATGTCCTCGGGCGCCACGGCGATATCGATAGGAAGCACGGAGCCGATGACGGGGACGTAGTCGCACGATGAATTGGCCTGAAACTCTTTCAGCGTGCGGTAGAGGTTGGCGTAGGGCTCGATGATGTGCAGATGGGTGTTCTGCGACTTCGGGTAGTTGGCGTCGAGGTCGGAGAGGCGCATGTCGGCCAAGGGTTGCCAGTCGCGCGAGAGAGCTTCGATGTAGCCGTTGTGCTCGTGGTCGAAGGCGTGGTCCTCGATGCACTCGAAGAGCTGCAGGGCATAGTCCAGGGCCTCGCGGTCGCCCGTAGCGCGGGCATATTCTGAGAGGCCGTAGATGGCAAAGCCGATGGCATAGAACTGCTTCTTGGTGTCGAGGGGATTGCCTTTGTAGTCGACGCTCCAATAGACGCCGCCGTATTCGTGGTCGATGAAGTGTTCGATGAAGTAGTCCTTGGCGCGCGTGGCGGCAGATAAATAATCTAGATGTTCTAGATTTTCTAGATGATCTGGATGTTCTAGATGAGAGAGGACGCGGTAGGCGGCGGAGAAGGACCAGAGGATGCGGGCGTTGAGGATGGCGCCCTTTTCGGCCTCGCGGTGGAGTTGTTCGTTGGCGTCGATGCGCCCGTAGAAACCACCGTTTTCGTTGTCCTGCATGCGGTCTAACCAGAAACGCAGGATGTTGTTCTGGACAACATCCTGCATTTCACATTTCATTGTTTCAATCGTTTTCGTCAGCATCGCGATAGTAACTGCGTAATTCCTTCAGTTGGGTGTTAATCTGCGTGATACGCTCGGTGGTGAGCGGATAGAACCAGACGATGCACATAGACACGAGGGCTACGAGTGCGGGAATGAAGCTCATGAGCCAGCGCAGACAGTTGAGGGCTCCCTCTGGCTGAATGACACCAGCGGCAAGCTGCTGAGCATCAGTAACATAGCCAAAGCCGTCGAGCAGCCACAGTACGGCCGCACCACCGATGGCGCCACCAAACTTCTGAGCCATGGACGACGACGAGAAGATAAGACCCGTGGAGGCCGTGTGGAACTCGAGCTCAGCATAGTCGCTGACGTCAGCATACATCGACCACACGAGGGGTGACATGATACCCGTCAGGATGGAGATGAGCACCTGGAACACGAGCATGGTCCAATAACCCGTCGGCGTGCAGGGAATGAAGTAGAACGCGATGCTCAGTACGACCAGCGAGGCATTGACCATGATGAAGGTGGTCTTCTTGCCCAGCTTGTTGGCAATAGGTACGCACGAGGCTACACCCACCATATTTGAGACTTCGCCCACACCCAGGAAGAGTCCGGCATAGAAGGCAAACATCAGTCCGAAGAACACGAGGTTGACGTCGGCACCGATGATGTCTTGGAAGTAGTAAGCCACGGTGGCACCACGCACGGTGTTGAACAGGTTGAAGCACAGGGCGGCGCCGATGAGCAGCCACCAAGGCTTGTTGGAGAGCAGCGCCTTGAAGTCGGAACCTACGGAAACGGTAGAGATGGTCTTCAGGTGTTCGCGCGTTATCGAGAAGCAGATGAGGAACATGACGAAGCAGGCTGCTGCGATGACCACCATGGCCCAGAACCAACCCTCAGGCGTGTTATAACCGCCCATCATATTAGTGAGGGGTTCCCAGAGGAACAACGAGATGAACGAACCGCCGTAGGCAAAGAACATGCGGAAGGAGGAGAACACGGTCTTCTCGTTGGTGTCGTCGGTCATCACACCCAGCATGGCGCCGTAAGGCACGTTGATGCCTGTATAGACGGTCATCATGAGGATGTAGGTGACGTAAGCCCAGATGAGCTTGCCACCGTAGTCCAGGTCGGGCGTGGTGAACAGTAGGATGCCTGCGATGGAGAAGAACGGTGCCACCCAGAGCAGGTAGGGGCGATACTTACCCCAGCGGGTATTGGTACGGTCGGCAATGACACCCATCATGGGGTCTGAGACAGCATCCCAGATACGTGTTACCAACACCAGCACACCGGCGTCGATGAGCGACAGTCCGAAGATGTTGCTGTAGAAGAACGGCAGATAATAAGAGAAAATTTTCCAGAACATGCTGGACGACATATCGCCAAAACCATAGGCGATTTTTTCTTTCAAGCTAGTCATAGTTTACGATTTTTTGCGATTAATTGTTTGATTGTTTCCACGCTGGCGGCGGTAAAGAGGCCGTCTTCGGGGGTATTCATACAGTAGTCGACGAGTCGGTCGACGGTAGAGGTTGCGACATGCATGCGCGTGTCGGCAGAGGCGTAATAGATGAACACGCGGCCGTCGGGGTCGGCAATCCAACCGTTGGCAAAGGCCACATTCATGACGTCGCCCAGATATTCGTCGCCCTCAGGGACGAGGAAATATCCGCCCGGCTGTGCGATGACGCGAGTAGGGTCGTCGAGAGCCGTCATGTACATATACAGGACATAGCGCAGTCCGTCGGCCGTAGCACGAACGCCATGCGCCAGATGGAGCCACCCCTTGGGAGTCTTGATGGGGTGGGGGCCTTCGCCATTCTTCACTTCCGTGATGGTGTGATAGTGGCGTGCGTTGATGATCTTCTCGTCCTTCACCTCAGCGTGGGTGATGTCGTCGACCAGTGCCCAGCCGATGCCGCCACCGCTGCCCGTATCGATGAAACCATCCTGCGGACGGGTGTAGAAGGCGTATTTGCCATTGACGAACTCAGGGTGCAGTACGACGTTGCGCTGTTGCGACTTCGTCTTCAGGTCGGGCAGACGATACCAGGTCTTCAGGTCCTTGGTGCGCGCAATGCCTGCCGTAGCGGTTGCCGCAGAGAGGTTGCCCGGCTGTGTGTCGTCGTGACGCTCGGCACAGAACACACCGTAGATCCAACCGTCCTCGTGCTGCGTGATGCGCATGTCGTAGACGTTGGTGGCCGGAATGACATCCTCGGGCATGGTGATGGGCTCGTCCCAGAAGCGGAAATTGTCGACACCATTGGGTGACTCAGCCACGGCGAAGAACGACTTGCGGTCGGCACCTTCGACACGTACTACGAGGCAGTATTTGCCCTGCCACTTGATGGCCCCGCTGTTGAGCGTAGCATTCATCATGATGCGCTGCATGAGGTAGGGGTTGTCTTTTTCGCAGAAGTCATATTTCCACTCCAGTGGCGTATGCTCTGCGGTCAGAATGGGGAACTTCCACTTCTCGTAGATGCCATTCCCCCATTCCAGGGGTTCGTTTTTTCGCGTCAGCAACTGCTCGTGGTGAGCACGCAACGCTTTTACTTTTTCTTCGAAATTGCTCATTTATTCTTTATTTTTGATTTTATTTTTTTTCGTTGTTTCGTTATTGCGGTATTTCGTTATTTCGGGATTTCGGTATTCCGTTATTCCGTCGTTCCTTTTTCCGGCTGGATGTCCTTCAAGAACAGCGTGTTCGGGGCTTCGTAAAGCTTGCGGAAGTCGGCAGCACACGGCAGGTTGGGCGCAGGACCGAAGAATTCCTCCTTGTAGTTACGCCAGAGGAGGAAATAGCTGATAGGATATTGGTCCATGATGGGTTTCAACACGCGGGTCCACCACGTAGAATCCGTCATGTTTTTCAATCCGCACTCGGTCATGGCGAGCAGTTTGCCGTTCTTTTGGGCGAAATCGCTGAGGAATTTCAGGTCGGCCGTCAGGTCGCGCTTGAAATCCTCCTCCGTGCCCCATTGATAAGCATCTTCACCTATCAACGTCACGCGCTCGTTGCCGGGATAGCGCGCCAGGAAGCGTTCCTCGTTCCATTTTCCGTCGAGATTGGGCGAATAGCTCCACAGCAGATTGGTCAGTCCGCGACTGTTCAACTCGTCCTGCAACATGCACCAAAGACCTTGGAACTCGTTGTCCGTGCAAAGGTTCTGTCCCCACCAGAACCAAGAACCGTTGTTCTCGTGCCAAGGGCGGAAAATGACGGGTACGGGCTGTCCGTCTTTTGTTTTCAGAGTCAGCAGGAAATCGCCCACGCGCTTCATCCATGTCTGGAACTTCTCGAACTCGCTGCCACCAGGCAGAATGCTGGCAACAATGGTGGAATCGGCAACATCCCACGCCGAACCTTCAGGAAATTTCTGACCATCCAGTCCTCCACGCGGAGCTGTGGTCTTGGGATTACGCGGATGCCACGAGATGGTAACGATACCGCCACGCTCGTAGTGAGCAATAATTTCGTCGTGGATGCGGGTAAAGGGCACGCTGTCGAGATTTTTGGCGTCGTCCACCTCGATGCCGCCCAGGTCGAAGCCCATCACGGCAGGATAGTCGCCGCACGTGTTCTTCACGTCGCTGCTGTCTGCCTGATATTCCCACGTCAGACCGTAGAACGGGTCGTCCTGATGGCCCATCATATAACCTTTCTGTCGCAAAGCTTCCAGACGTTCTGCCAACAGGTCAGCAGCGGTCTTAGGCGCCTCTTCTTTTTTACAGGCAACCATCATAATGGCTATACCTATTATTATATATAATGCTTTTTTCATATTCTTACATCTTACCTCTAACCTCTTACTTCTTACACCCTAATTCTTTCAGCAGCCAGTTTTCCCATTCGTCCCATTGCTCCTGATGCCAGTAGTGCCACGTGGCCTGATAGGGCGAAATCTCCTTCGGACCTGTGACGGTATTGTACGTAGCCCAAGCTGTTGTGGGAGGCACCACGTCGTCGTTATAGCCAAACGAGAACCATCCCTTCTGTTTGTCGTTGATGAGGCGGGCAAAATTGACACCATCGTAGTAGCGCGAGGTGTTGATTTTCGCTTCCTGCCCCTTGCCCTTACTCCAATAGAAATAGTGCGGCCACCCACAAGCCACGCCCTTCAGCGAAGCCGTGTGGTCGCAGCAAGCAGCGTGGACGGGCGCATAACAAGTGACGCGTTTGTCGAGTCCTGCACAAGCCAGCGAGAGGAATCCGCCCTGGCTGGAACCCGAAACGGCGAGCTGTTGCCCATTCCAAGGTGTGTATTGTTCAATATAGTCAATGGCCCGGATACAACCGATGATAACACGCTTGTAGTAGCTGTCGTCGCGATTGTCCATCCCCCAATTCCAGTAGTTCATCAAGGCTCCGTTGAACACGTCGTCGTAAACCTTTTGGTCCATCGTGACGGAAATGCCGTGAATACCAATCTCCAGTGTAATCGCACCCTGCGAGGCCGTATAGATGTCACCACCATAAGGACGAACACCGGCACCAGGCACACGCAGCAAAGCGGGATAACGCCTTGCTTTCGCTGGATCGGCCTCGGCTTCCACAGGAACACAGAGAATGCCGTAGGTGCGCCAGTTCCATTGAATATTCTGGAACGACACCTCATAGACGTTGACATCCTTCGTACAACGCTCAGGCAAGAGGCGCTTCGTGGGGTTGAGGTCTACTTTGCGAGCCTCGCTGATGGCGTTCTGCCAATATTCGCTGAAGTCCTGAGGCATGACGGTAGTCGGTTGCAAGCGTTCCGGCGAGAAGGCCGCGCCGCAAGCACCCTTATATTCCTTGCCATCGATGGTGGCTTTTACGTCGACCCGATAGAAACCGGGCTTCGTCATCTTGCCTTTCAGCGTCAGCGTACCATCTTTCAATACCACTCCTTCTTTTTTGACGTCCTGATACATCTCCGGTCCAGCGGCATAATCCACCTTCACATTATTTATTAAGGTATGCTCGCGCGTAACCTTAATATTAAATATAGCGGTTTCTCCTACCTCATAGCGCCAGTTTTGGTGGTCGGGGATGACCTCGACATTAATGCTATTGCCACGAATCTGACCCATCATCGGCATCGCGATGAACAGCGTCAGCAACAGGGCGATAAAACCAGTTTTCTTCATATTATTTGGTCTTTAGTCCGACGTATCATTTTAACACGTTGCAAAGTTAGCACTATTTTTTGAAATAGCACTATACTATTTTAACAAACTTGCATACTTTCAGTCGGAGAGACACTTAAAAAAACTTAAATTGTATATTTGTCTTGTACAAAATCGACCGAAAAGCAAAAAAGTATCAAAAACTATCAATAAAAGATGTTAGCTTTTACAAAAAAAGCATTACCTTTGCAACGTCTTAACAGAAACAAAAAGATACATTATACTATTAACTAACAAACTAAGTATGGATTTAAATTGCAGTAAAAACTCTCTGCTAGCAGGATTATGCGCTATATTCCTGCTGGGCTACTCGCCCGTAACGTATGCCGCAGAGGGCAGTTCACCACTGCCCAATGAGGTACAACAGGCGAAGAAGATTACTGGTACAGTGTCGGATGCCATGGGGCCCGTCATTGGAGCCAGTGTAGTTGTAAAGGGAACCTCGAACGGTGTTGCTACCGATTTCGACGGAAACTTTACGCTCAGTGTCAATCAGGGACAAACTATCGTCGTTAGCTACATAGGCTATCTGACGAAGGAAATCACGATTGATGCACGTAACAACTACCAGATTACTCTCGAAGAAGACAAAAAGATGCTCGATGAGGTTGTAGTCGTAGGTTATGGTACGATGAAGAAGAGCGACATCTCCGGTGCTTCGGTATCGTTGGGTGAAAGTGCCGTAAAGGGCTCTATCATCACTTCGCTCGACCAGTCGTTGCAAGGTCGTGCAGCCGGTGTGTCTGCCGTATCGACCTCTGGTGCACCTGGTTCGTCATCAGCAATCCGCGTGCGTGGTACCGCTACCATCAACGCCAATGCTGAGCCGTTGTATGTGATTGACGGTGTGCCCGTACAGAGCGGTGGCACGTCAGGTGCAAGCTACGGTTTGGGTGATGCACTGGGTAATGGTTCTGTATCTACCATTTCTCCTCTGTCGACTATCGACCCATCCGACATCGTATCAATGGAGATTCTGAAGGACGCCTCCGCTACCGCCATTTACGGTGCGCAGGGCGCTAACGGTGTCGTGCTGATTACCACCAAGCGTGGTAAGGCCGGTGACGCTAAGTTCACTTATAACGGCATGGCAGCATGGAACCGTCAGACAAAGCGTCTGGATATGATGAATCTGCGCGAATATGCAGAATACTACAATAGCTATGCCGAAGTAGGCGAAGCTTCTCACGTAGGCAACTTCAGCGACCCCTCGCTGCTGGGTAAGGGTACGAACTGGCAGGATGCCGTCTTCCAGACAGCCTTCCAGCACTCTCACCAGGTAAGTGCACAGGGTGGTTCGGACAAGGTGCAATACTACGTCAGCGGCAGCTATATGGATCAGGAGGGTACGATTATCGGTTCTGAGTTCAGACGTTTCTCGGCTCGTACCAACCTCGACGCACAACTGAAGAGTTGGTTGAAGATGAGCCTGAGTGTCACTTACTCTGACACCAAGGATGACTTGAAGTTGGCCGATTCTGACGAGGGTCTTATCGGTTACTCACTGACTACCATCCCCTCTATACCTATATATAATGTAGATGGCAGCTATTCCAGCGTATCGCAGGAAGGCTACACCAATCCTAACCCCATCGCCATGGCAATGATGGACGACATCTTGCTGAAGCGTCAGAAACTGAATGGTAACATCTTCTTCGAGGTGACACCTATCCAGAACTTAGTCTGGCACACAGAGTTAGGCTTCGACTTAGGTTGGAACAAGGGTGAGACCTACGAACCGATGGTTGACCTCGGTACCTGGAAGCGTTCGAGCAACGAGAGCCGTATGCAGAAGAACACCAGTACTTTCTGGCAGTTGAAGAACTACCTCACCTACAGCCGCACCTTCGGCAAACACTCAGCTACGGCCATGATCGGTCAAGAGTGCTGGGAGTCGAAGTATGACTATATTTCTGTTTACAACACCGGTCTGCCTTCTGACGCTGTACACAATCCCGCTCTGGGTGCTGGTACACCGCAGATTGGCGCAGGCTTTGGTAGCAGTTCTATGGCTTCGTTCTTCACCCGTTGGACCTACAGCTACGACAACCGCTACAATGCTACTTATACCTATCGTTACGATGGTAGCTCGAACTTCGGTCCTAACAAGCGTTGGGCTGGTTTCCACTCGTTTGCAGCCAGCTGGCGTTTCTCGAACGAGAAATTCATCGAAGAGGCTGTCGGCAAATGGTTGTCGAATGGTAAGCTGCGTGTCGGCTGGGGTCAGACTGGTAACTCGAGCATCGGTGGTTACAAGTGGGGTTCTCCGCTTTCTACCATGGAGACCGCTCTGGGTACCAGCTACCGTCCTGCACAGATTGCCAACAAGGACATCAAGTGGGAAAGCCAGGAGCAGTGGAACATCGGTATCGACCTCGGTTTCTTCAACGACCGCGTCAACCTGACCATCGACTGGTATAACAAGGAGTCGAAGGACATGCTGATGCAGCTGCAGTTGCCCTCATACATGGGTACTAGCGGTAACGGCTCCTCTGCCCTTGCTGCACCTTATGGCAACTACGGACAGATTCGCAATACCGGTGTCGAAATCTCGCTGAACACACACCCACTGGTTGGCAAGTTCGAGTGGGATGCTGACTTCCAGATTTCGTTCAACAAGAACAAACTCGTCAGCCTCTCAGACGGTTCGAGCAACGCTCAGCTCATCGGTTATGGACAGTGGAGCGACGTAGTAAGCCTCACGCAGGCTGGTGAGTCACTCTATAGCTTCTACGGCTATGTGACTGACGGCGTCTATACCTCGCTGGAGGACATCGAGACCTCAGCAAAACCCGCTGCTTATCCGACAAATGGCGTGTTCTCGAAGAACTCCACCGTTTATGTTGGCGATATCAAGTACAAGGACTTGAACGGTGACGGTATCATTGACGAAAACGACCGTACCAACATCGGTTCGCCGCTGCCTAAGTACACCTTCGGTTTCAACAATACTTTCCGTTACAAGGGCTTCGACCTAAACATCTTCATCAACGGTTCCTATGGCAATAAGGTGGGTAACTACCTGAAGATGAAGCTGACACACATGAATTCGACATGGACCAATCAGCTGAAGGATGTGAACGGACGTTCTATCCTCACACCCATTGATCCCACCAAGGACTATTCGGCTGGTGTGGACCGTGGCGACGGACAGCTCATCTACAATTGGTATGATGACATACACAACGTAACGTTGAAGAACCCCGACGGCACCATGCCGCGTGCTACCATCAACGACCCGAACGACAACGACCGCTGGAGCGACCGTTACATCGAAGACGGAAGCTATATCCGTCTGAAGAATATTGCCCTGGGTTACAACTTCCCCAAGAAGCTCATCAGCCGCTGGGGTTTGGAGAGCCTGCGTATTTCGTGCAACATCCAGAATCTGCTGACGCTGACCAAGTATGACGGTTACGATCCTGAAATTGGTATCTCGACACAGAGCCCCAACGTCATGGGTCTCGATAACGCACGTTATCCCTCACCTACCACTTATTCGTTTGGTCTTAACGTATCATTCTAATTATATAAAGGAATAAGATTATGAAACTGAAAAATATCAAATATACAGCTGTTGCCGCACTTATAGCCCTCACGATGTCGTCGTGCGATGATTTCCTCGACAGACCGACAGAGGACAGCTACAATACGGACAACTTCTATCAGACCGCCGACCAGTGCCTCAGCAGTGTCAATTACCTGTACAACTCGCCCTGGTACGACTTCCAGCGTGGTTTTATCAAGGTTGGTGAAGTGCTCTCGGGTAACTATTACTGGGGTTCGTCACCTTATCTGAACTTCTCGGTGAACGGTTCCGACCAAGACCTGGTCAACATGTCCTATTCACTGTGGGCAGTCATCGGACATGCCACCACATTGTATAATTCACTGGAAGGTACCAGCGCTCCTAACAAAAAACAGTGTCTGGGCGAATGCCTCACATGGAAGGCAATGGCCTATTTCTTCCTCGTCCGCTCATTTGGCGACGTGCCCATCATCCATAATAACTCCAGTCTGCTGGCTTCCGGCAACTACAACAGTCTGCCGAAGGTAAAGCGTTCCGACGTCTACGAATATATCATTATGACGCTGGAGAAAGCTATGGAGGACTTGGAAGGTGTGAAGAATCCTACCGCCGGACGCCTTGATTACTATTCTGCCGAAGCACTGTTGGCAAAGGTTTATCTCACCAGAGCCGGTGTCTCGGGTTCGCTCAATGCCAGCGACCTTGCAAAGGCTGCTGAACTGGCAAAGGATGTCATTGACAACTCCGGACGTTCGCTGTTGGAGAACTATGGCGATGTATGGAAGCTGACTTCTAATCTGGCATCTGAGAGCCTTATCGCATGGCGTTGGACAGTCGGTTCACAATGGACCAGCCAAAACACGCTGCAGAGTGACCTTGCCCAGGAAGGCATGGACGAATTCGGTGACGACTGGGGCGGCTGGAATGGTCTCTCCGTGGATATGCAGGAGGCTTTTGGCATCAAACTGCTCGAAAACCAGCCTGACGCATGGATCAACAACATCGATACCCGTCTGAAGGCTACGATGATGTTGCCCGGATTCTCGTGGGACTACCTGTGGCGTGACCACGGAGGACTGGACTTCCTGCGTTTCCTCTATGACGACACCTACAATGCTGCTGCAACGGGAACGCTGCAGACCCCGACCGGTGCTAACTGCGTGAAGCACCTGTACGGAAATACCGCCGACCACGTAGCAGACTTGAATATCGCCCCTGCACGTATGGCATACGCACTCGCTACCCACATCCTGCGTCTTTCGGATATCTATCTGATCTATGCAGAGGCAAAGCTGGGTGCAAACCGTGCTACATCGACTGATCCCGATGTCATCGACGCCTTCTATGCCGTCCGTCATCGTGCTATTCCTAGTGGTACCCGTCCTACCAGCGTCTCTTGGGATGACATCTGGAAAGAGCGTCGTCTGGAGTTTGCCATGGAAGGCGACCGCTGGTACGATTATGTACGCGTCAGCTACTACAATTCCGACTTCTGCGTCAACGAGCTGGTCAATCAGAAGCGTAACGCCTACTGGGGTCTGAACGATCTCTACAAGGAGTATTACACCTCTGGTTCATGGAATCCCGATTCCTCGAAGCAGGGTTACGACACCTCTGTTGCTGCTCCTAATGTGAGCGTTTTGCTGCGTCTCGATTCTGAGATTGGCAAGAGCTACTTCGCACTGCCTATGTCGGCAGAGGACGTCCTCTACAATCCCAATCTGGGTTCTAACGTAGAAGGTATCCATGTCAACGTACGCGATACCTATAGTTACTAATCGTCAAAAGAATCTGTTATTATGAACAAGATGAAACAATATACGAAAGGATTGCTCTTTGCGTCGTTAGTCATGGCTGGTTTCACGCTGTCATCATGCAAAGACCAGCCTGACAAATACGAAGTGGCCGACGGTACACCCACGGTCAACTATGTCCGCTGCCTCTCGACAGAGGTACAAAACTACAATGATGCCTCGGACATGCATTATACCAACGGAGAATTGGTGGTTGAGGCTTCTCCCCAGAGCACGCTGGCGCTCATCGGAAGCAATCTGCGCAGTGTCTACGAAATCTATTTCAACGACCGCAAGGCAGTGCTCAACACCAGTTACATGACTGACAATGCGCTCATTGTCGATGTGCCTAAGGATGTGCCCATCATGGTGACTGATAAAATCTATATGATTACCAAGTCGCAAGACACAGTTACCTACGACTTCCATGTCGTCATCCCGGCACCCGTCGTCACATCAATGTCATGCGAGTATGCCAAGCCTGGAGACCGTGTGACCATCACCGGTAGCTATATGGTGAACGATGCTGGTGTACCCCTCGAGGTATATTTCTGCGATGCCAGTGGTCAGAACATCCCTGCAACCATCCACAGCATTTCCGACGACTTCACTTCTGTGGAGGTCACCGTTCCTGATGGTGCTGCAGAGGGTCCCGTCACGCTAACATCTATCTATGGCACTGCACAGTCCTCATTCCACTATCAGGATCACCGCGGCATGCTGTTCGACTTCGACAATGGCCGTACACAGCAGGGCTGGCACGCACGTACTATTACCTCTAGCGAGATGTCGCTCTCAGGCAACTACCTCGTCTTAGGCGAAGGTGCAACCATGAGCGAAGACGGTGGTTGGGACGATGGTAACAACTCGTTCGAATACTGGTGCGGTGACTGGAACTCCCCCCAGGCTTATCCCGACCCACAGGGTGTCAGACTGTTCGACGTCGTTGACTTCTCGAAAGCAGAGAACATGAACCTAAAGTTCGAGATGTGCATCCCGTCTAGCAATGCCTGGGCAGCAGGTGCCATGCAGATTATCTTTGCTCCCACCAGCTACGTGACGCTCAGCGGCAACAGTCCCGACGTCTACGGCGATGCTGTTAATGGTGCCAACAACATCTTCTTCCGCTGTCCAGGTCAGAGCGACTGGGATAATAGTGATTACTTCTCCAAGAAGAATCCTCTGCCCCGTGCTCTCTATCGTCCCTGGACGACTACAGGTTCGTTCGACACCAATGGTGAGTGGATTACGGTAACAATACCTATCGCCTCCAGCTTTGTCTACAACTTCGACGGATCTGGCCTGCCATTCAGCCTGAAAGAGGAAGACTTCGCTAGCCTCACCATCTTCATCATTGGTGGCGGTGTCAATGGAACAGAGTGTAATCCCTACATCATGATTGACAATATCCGTGCAGTTCCCAATAAGTAACGACAACGAGTTAAACGAATTAAACGTATTAAGATAAGTATTATGAAAAAGATATATAGTCTATACACCCTGTTGGTGATGGCCCTCGTCGGGCTGTCGCTGACAGCGTGCAGCAACGACGACTTGGATACCAACCAGTATAAGGGTGGTTTCAGTCTGAACGCATACGGTCCCAATCCCGTCATGCGTGGCGGTACACTGCGCTTCGTGGGTAGCAACCTCGACCAGGTTGCCAGCATCCAGATTCCAGGTGTTGCGGCCATCACCAATTATGAGACAGTAAAGGCTGGTGTTCCCAGCGAGATTCGCGTGGTTGTTCCCAAGGATGGTCCTACTGAAGGATATATCACCCTGACGTCCAAGACCAACGAGACCATCCAGACAGTGAGTGAGCTCACCTATACCGAGCCTATCGAATTCGAGAGCTTCTCGCCTGCATCAGTAATGCCTGGCGACATTGTCACCATCAAGGGCGACTACCTCAACCTCATCTATTCGCTGGCATTTGCCGACGAGGTGATTATCAGCGAGGCTGACTTCCTCAAGCACGACCGATATACTATTGAGGTACGCGTTCCCGAGGAGGCTAAGACCGGTAAGATTGAACTGTACACTGCCGACCTCACCGTATCGTCCGATGAAGAGCTCGACTATCAGATCATCGCTTCCGATAAGGCCATCGAAATCGGTACTCCGAGCGTTACCAGCATTACCGGCCGTAACACTGCAGAGGCTCTGGGCAACATCACTGCTAAGGCTGGCGAGGAAATCAAAATTACCGGTACCTACTTCAACATGGTTGCTGACGTCACCATTGGCGGTGTCAGCGCTACCGACATGAAGATTGCCAACGACGGTACGGGCATCATCTTCACGCTGCCTGCTGAGGCTCCCGACGGCGACATCATCATCGTCTGCAAGTCTGGCGTAGAGGTACCTGTCGGTACGCTGACCACCGTGAAGCCTACCAACTGCGTAGCTACTCCGAAACCTGTGAAGGCTGGTCAGACACTGACCGTCAACGGTAACGACATGGACCTCGTCGTCGACATCGTCTTTGCTGATGCCGCTGGTGAATTCGTGCTCTCCAACAATCTGAACCTCATCAAGACCAAGGAAGTTTATGCCGTAACCGTGCCTGCGGAAGCCATCGAGGGCACCCTCAAGCTGGCGATGGCCAACGGCGAACTCATTGACGTTGACTTCACGCTGGTGAAGCCCACTGTCACAGGCTACGACGTAAATCCTGTCAGTGCCGGTGGTAAGCTTACCATCAAGGGTACCGACCTCGACCTCGTGAAGACCGTCCAGTTCGGCGAAGGCTCTGACATCGTTGAGGTTGAAGGTACTGCAACTGCTATCACCTTAACTGTTCCGATGAATGCCAAGACGGGTTCTCCCATCCTGACGCTCGCTAACGGCTACACCGTTCAGAATGTTCCTTCCATCACCGTCAACGAGGCTGTATTCTGCTACTTTACAGAACTGCCTGCTGAAGATGCTGAGATGAAGGCTGGCGAGTCATTCATGCTGCCTGTTGCCAATGGCGACAAGCTCACAGGTGTTGAGATTAATGGTGAGGCTTGCCAATATGTACTGTCTGGCGGCACCAACCTCATCGTCTCCATTCCCACCACTGCCAAGAAGGGCTCAAGCGTTCGCCTGATTTCTTCTAACGGTGAGATTACTTATACCTTCGACTTTATTCCTAACACCGAGGTGAACACCGTCCTCTGGACAGGTCTTGCCGACCTCAAGAACTGGACGTTCAACTGGGAGATTGGTAAGGGCACCAATGGCGACAACAATCCGAACATGTTCAAGGATATGGACCTCCAGGCTGGTGACGTCATCCGTGTTTACGTTACTCCGGTCGATGGCTGGTGGATGGTGAAGTTCTACGACGGTCACTGGGCAGAGCATACTGAGGCAGGTGTTGCCGCAGGCATTGGCGAGACATGCGAAATCAGTGGCAACAACTACAATCTCGACGAGCACGGTGGTTGCATCGAGTTCAAGGCTACTGACAAGATGGTCGAGCAGCTGACAACGCTCACCGACTGGGGTATGTGCTGGGTCATGATGGGACAGGCTGTCATCACAAAGATTTCCGTCACTCATTACAACAGTCTCGAGACTACCGTATGGACTGGTGAAGCCGTGGCCGACGACTGGGGCAATCAGCCTTACATCCTCAGCGACGGTGGTACAGAGCTGCTCGCTGCAGGCATGAAGGTGGGCTCGCTCATCCGCATCTACATCACAGCTACCGATGCTTCTTGGAACTGCCAGCTGGTCGATGGCCACTGGAGTCCCAACACTCCGTTCCCAGGCTGCGACTTCAACAACGGCAACTGGGATCTGGCAGAACACGGAGGTGCACTTGAACTGCAAGTAACCGATTACGTTTACGAACACATCACCTCAACCCAGGGCTGGGGCGGTTCGTTCCTCCTCAATGGCGACAATGTTATCTGCACTAAAGTTACTGTTGAATAATCAAACACGATAAGCAATATGAAACTAAAGAATATTTTCAAGACATTACCATTAGCAGCTGTGGCACTCGTTGCCACAGCCTGCCAGGACACGGATGCACAATACACCATTCTCGAGGTGGACGCGCCTGTGTTCACTGAGGTCGTTCCCTCCGTGACAGATGACCTGCTGCTCTTTGGCGAAAAGACCATCAAGGTAGTTTTCGACAAGAACATCGGCTTTGCCACCAAGAACACCTCGCTCATCACGCTCAATGGCGTGCCAGTGAAGAGTGCCGCCGTCTATGGCGCTGATAAGGCACTTACCATCGTTGCCGACGTCAGCTTCGACAGAAAGCAGACGCTGCACATCCCCGCAGGGCTCATCGTCGGTCCACAGCATAAGACCAACGCGCAGGACATCGACCTCACGTGGGAAGCCAAGCCGCTGCCCGACAACGTAGCCGGACAGATGACCCGCCAGTTAGGGTGGGGCTGGAACCTCGGTAACCACTTCGACACCAGCGATATGCAGTGGGGCTACTGGGATGGCGTTGCAACCATCACCGATGCACCCTTCCGTACGCTCGCCGCTGCCGGTGCCAAGACGGTGCGTATTCCCGTTACGTGGACTAACCACATGAATGCCACGAACGTCATCAACGCAAACTACCTCGCTGAGGTGGCTGGTGCTGTCGACAAGGCCCTCGCTGCAGGTCTCAACGTCATCCTCAACACCCACCATGACTCCTTCGAGACCGACCTGGGCAATGCCGCCTCCAACGCCGAAGTAGCCCAGAAGGACTCTGCACTCATCTCCTTCCTGTGGAGACAGGTGGCCACCTATTTCGCCGACTACAGCGACAACCTCATCTTCGAGGTCTTCAACGAGATTCATGCTGGCGACAACTGGGGGGCTGGTTCCGATGCTGAAAACGAGCTGCTTAACAAGTGGAACCAGTATGCCGTCGACGCTATCCGTGCCACTGGTGGTAAAAACGCCAATCGCTGGATTGCTGTCGCAGGCTATGCTGCCAACATCGACCAGACCATCTCGAAACTCCACATTCCCACCGACGACGCCAACCGTATCATCGTCGCTGCCCACTGCTACGACCCCTACAACTTCTGTCTCGCACCTGTAGCATCTGGTACCGACAGCTGGGGTCACAACGCCAATCCGTTGACATCCGTAGCAGGCGCCAACGAGGAATATGTCATCGCCCAGCTATACAAGCTCCGCAGGGCATACATCGACAAGGGCATCCCCTGTTACCTCGGTGAGTATGGCTGCGTATGGCAGACCACTGAAAGTGCCAACGCCTTCCGCAAGTATTACCTCGAGTTCTTCTGCCGCGCTGCCTATCTGGCCGGTATTCCCATGTTCGTATGGGACAACAACTCGAAGGATGCTGGCGACGAGGCCAACGGATACATCGACCATGCTACCGGTGCTTGGTTGAACGACAGCGAGACCGTCGTACCTATGATGATCCGTGCCTGCACCGACACCGATGAGAGCTACTGGTTCCCCACAATCTGGGATCATTCCCCCGTTCCTGCTAATTAAAGGTAAAAGGGTTAAAAAGTAAAATGAAGAAAAATCTCTTTATAATTGCCGCCGCACTGGTTCTTGCCTCGTGCGGCGGCAATCATCAGAAAGCTGACGATCCGCTGGCCGACAGCGGACGCACCCAGCGCACAGAAAACCTGTTGCACAATCTGATTGCACTGGGCGACAGCAGCGTCTATCTCTTCGGACATCACGATGCCACCGTCTATGGCATCGGGTGGCAGGCTGACTACACCAGCGACTCCACCGTTCATCAGCGCTCCGACGTCCATAGCGTCTGCAACGACCATCCCGCCCTCCTTAGCTTCGACCTCGGACACATCGAGCTCGGCGACTCCCTAAACCTCGATGGAGTACCCTTCCAGCGCATCCGCCAGGAGGTCATTGCCCACTACGACCGTGGCGGCATGGTCACCCTCAGCTGGCACCTCGACAATCCCCTCAGCGGTGGCACTGCCTGGGTGGCCGACTCCCTCAAGGCCGAGGAAACACACACCGTGTCCGCCGTATTGGACGGTGGTTCCAAACACGAGTTGTTCCTCACCTGGCTTGACCGCGTAGCCAATTTCCTCAATTCGCTGGAGACACCCTATGGCGTCCGCGTACCCGTCCTCTTCCGACCCTGGCACGAGCATACAGGCTCCTGGTTCTGGTGGGGACAGGACCATTGCACCGCCGACCAGTACAAAGCCCTCTGGCGGCTCACTGTCGACCGTCTCCGTGAGCGTGGCGTCGTCAATGCCCTTTACGCCTACTCCCCAGGCACCGAGGCTGACGGTGACGAAGCACGCTATCTTGAACGTTATCCCGGCGACGACGTCATCGACCTCATGGGCCTCGACTGCTACTGCTGGGCGCCCGATGCCGACACCGTCCGCATTGCTAGCTATGCTGATCAACTCGACCACTACCTCGCCATGGTCTGTGCCGTTGCCAAGCAACACGGCAAGGCCGCAGCACTCACCGAGACCGGCTACGAATGCCTGAAGACCCCCGACTGGTGGACCCACACCCTCGCACCTGTCCTCGCGCGTCACCCCATCAGCTACGTCCTTGTCTGGCGCAATGCTCATAACCGTCCGAACCACTTCTTCGCCCCCTATCCTGGCCAACAGTCTGCCTCCGACTTCGTCCGGTTCTACAACGATCCACGCACCCTTTTCCTCCGTGACGTCAACGCCCTCTATGCGGAGTCTCCCCGTTAATCGGGGAAACGCCTTCCGCTAGAGGGACCAATTCTACCGCACTGCGAACACTCGCCAAATGATGACGGATGACAGTTTTGTTGGTGAGCGTTACAGATAACAGTTTTCTGGAGGGCGATGTGAACACGAATAGATGTGTATTAGAATTATATACTAAGTATATAATTTATAGATATAGTATAAGATACTCCTGTTTATGATTTTTGGCTCCCAACAAAACTGTTATCTGTTATTTGTAACGGCCCTGAGGAAACTGTGTCTCTGTGCGCTGTGACGCTCACCTGAAAACTGTCATCTGTCACGGCAGCCCGCTTCCCAAGGGTTGCCGGCCCGCTTCCCAACGACCGGCAACCCAAAGGAACTAAACTGCCAGTCCAAAGGAACTAAGCCGCCAGCACATAGTATTAATGTCCATTCTTACAACAGCCTTATCGGCAAGAAGTATTCCATAATGCGCTGAATTTTCGTGAAAATTCAAGCCTAAACCTTAGGTAATTCTTTAGTAATGGTTCGAACAATGGGTGGGGATTATGTTCAAGTACACAAAAGTTCTTTTGTGTATTTATTTTGAATTTAAACCATTGATACAGTAAGGTAGTAGAATTTCCATGTAGTATTTCTTTGCGTTTTCATCAGTAAACTGTGCATAAAACCCGTCTCTCTTCTCAATGATTTTTGAATATTTTTCATACTCATGAAGCATAATCCCAATTGGTTTCTTTTTCCCCAAATAATGCGTCCTGTCTTTTTTTATGGGATACAGGCAAATCAAATAAACTCCACTTCCACAAATATAACTCGCCAAGGTATCGTATTTAGGATTATGAGGAATATGTTTCCTTAGCCAGACATGAGTAATGCACTCCGTCCTATCAACTGGATAGTTACTCAAAATTTCATGAACATCGTCAACGCCAATAGGGAAATAGTAGTCCCTTGATGTATTCTCTACTATAAATATGGGAGTCTCATCCAAATCGGTAGGAGCAGTGAAAGAATGCTCTCTTTTAAAGATATTGTCATGAAGTTTGAGCCTCATGCGCCCACCCATCTTATCGCCAAACCTACGATTCTTTTTCCAGGCTGTTTGCTTTTGTTTTATATTTCTACTCATCTAATTTGTGATATTCGTTCAATGTTATCTCCATTCATTCAACTATTTATCAATCACGGGGACTGGTCCCTGTGATTGCATGATTTTTCTGCGCTTCCTCTTCCTGATGAATTACCCAAAAAGTATTATCATCTATCTTCCGAATAAGGAAATTGGCCTTTTCACGTGGTATGGCTACAATTGGTTGTCTATTCCTAAACACGAATACTGAGCCCTCTATTTTTTGACCATAGTTCGGAAAGTACTCTTTATAAAAGACCACTTCATTAAGGTGTGAATTGTCTTTTACCTTTTGATTTCTATTCAATATAAGAATTCTGCTGCCAACATCTCCGTAAAGTTTCCTCATAACAGGTCCTACCCGTTTCTCCATCTCATCTAAATTACAAACGTTAGTAAAATAGTAAACTGTATCCCATTCTTCTGGATACAAATCTGACAGATTTATTATCGTATCGTTGTTATTATAACATTCCTTTATCCTTTCATCTATATCTTTACTACATGATGATAACAAGGATACCACTACAACGATTGGTATATACCAGTATTTTCTAATCATCCTTTTCATAGCATCACCATGATTTCGCCTCCTTAATCCGCTGTTTAGCAATGTCCTCAATCTCGCTGTCACCACATTGTACAAGTTTGCTATAATACTTCAATGTTGCCTCTTTATCCCCTAGGGTATAATAAATATGAGCAATGTTTGATGCCACAATTATATCATCAGGATTGTCCTCATATATAGACAGGTAGATAGGCAATGCTTCCGAATAACGCTTAGCGATGGCAAGCAAGGACGCTTTATCAGAACGAAAGATAATGTCAGTAGGATATAGTCGCAACATCCATTCTACCAATTGCGACGCATAGTCGCTTTGTCCTGCATCAAACAGCTGAGCAAAATAGTCCTGCATACTATCCTTTAAAACGTATTCACCATCATCTAATGGTTGATTTAAGGTCCAAAGCCATTTGTTTTCGTTTTTCTCAGAACGGTCTAAAACATGACGCAATTCCTGCATGACCTCAGCATAAAGTTGTTGCCTGAATAACATTGCTACTTTGCCAAAAGGCAAGTCTAACCTGTCAGGGAAGAGCCCGATGGCAGTATCCAATTTCTGGTAACCTATCTGTAAGATGGAATCATTATATGACTCAATGCCATACATGTATCCAGCCACAACGCCCGTACTATCCATTAATTGAAGCGCTTCTTGGTTATCTTCTGGGGCTGTCGTGGTGAGGGCTACAACATCGGTCATAGCCAACTTTATATAATAGTTATACCATGCAGCATACACATCTGGCGATTCTGGCTCAGACAGTTCCCATTGTTCAATCATCGTCTTCCATGCATGTACGTCGCTGTAGTTAACACACGATAGATATTTCTCATACCAAGCATTTTGAGCATTGGCTATACTATTGTAGTTCGTAAGGATGATAATGAGTGTAATTACACGCCACATATTTAATTTTGTTTTAAATCTATCTATTTCACCTCTTATTAAACCACATCCTGAATACGGGGTCTTCTAAATAGACGCCATCCTGGCTTGTTTCTATCAGTTCTCTGTCAAGCAAAGCCTCCTTGATGCGAGCGATGTTTGATTTACTTCCCAGATTATATTCCTCCATGACGGATTTGCTTCCAAAGTCAGTATGTACTTCATTGCATACGGCACGCAGGAAATTTAGTTGATAGGAGGTCAGCCCCTGAAGTTGCTCCTGGAAAAGTCCTGAACATTGAGCCATCAGAGCCTCTATGCCATTCTCTATATCTTGTTCTGTTGCCTCATCCTCAGTTTCTGCCAATACGTTCCAAGCCAATTGCTGAACGTATGAAGAGTAATTCTCTACCGTCTCGCAGATGCGTTTTGCCAAGTCTGTAGATATTTTCTTTCCCTGATGTTCAAAGCGTGATTGAATGAACGGTACCCAGTCTTCAGTAGAAATCTTATCCAGATACATCATCTCGCCAAACTGATAGAATGGCATTTTCCTGTTTTGGAACAGTTTGGTCATCAAGTGCTTCTTGCTGCCAAACAAACAATATGAAACGTGCTGCTGATGCTGCCATACGCTACGAAGACGCTTCTGGACTGTGACAGAATCAGGGAACTCGCCTATCTGTTGGAATTCATCGATACATACTACGATGTGCTTGTCTTGCTCTTGAGCAATCAATTCAGGCAGTTGCAGTATTTCTTCGGGCTGATAGTTCTGAGGAGTGATACCAAGCGAGAGAGAAAAGTCTGACGTCGGCTCCGGCGAAAACGAAATCTTGGGGGTGAGTCTCACAAGAAACCGTTTGATGTTTTCAATAATTTGTTCTGACTTCGAAGCGGTCTCCTTCATGAGGACGGTTGCAAACCGATTATAGAAATCATACTCGCTCCTGCAATCATAGACATCCATATACACCACCTTTATCTCTGGATTGGTGACTTCCGACTTTACCTTTTTCACTATCGAACTCTTACCCATTCTGCGAGGTGAAATCAGAATGACGTTGATGCCATTCTCAAAGTCCAGCTTCAGACGTTTGGTTTCCTTTACCCTGTCTGTAAAGTTCACGCCCTCTACAGACATTCCATATACAAATGCTCTTTCCATATAGATGTATATTTGCTGTTTTGCGTGCAAATGTACGCATTATTTTTGAAGTACACAAGTTTGTGGACCACAAATTTGTGTACCAAGTAGAGTTTTAACTTTTCAAGTGGAGTTTACGGATATTTCATCTCTTTAGCCCACGAAACCATTAATATTACTTTCGGAGAAATCGAAAATACTTTCCGAGTAATCGAAAATACTTTTGGACTATTTGAAATTTCGTTCGGAGTATTGCATTTTAGTGCCGGGGTCAGCGTCGGCATTGCGGACTCGTGATTATCGAGCGGGATTGAGATAGTATTATCGACGACTGTCCTGTCATAATTGTTGTTTTTTATTGGAAAAGCAAGAAAGTATCAGCATTGGTCAATAAAAGATGTTATGTTATTCATAATTTTGTTGTATCTTTGCAGCGTGAATTAGAAATTCTGTAATCTACTAGTATCTTATTAACTAAAACATTAAGTTTATGAAGAAATTATTTACTTTTATTGTAGTGCTCTTCGCGGCACTGAGTGTGAATGCAGCAACCTCCAAAACTATTTGGACAGGTTCAGAGACATTCGATGAATCATGGAGTGGTAGCTTTAAGATTGAAAGCACAGAATTTGCTGATCTTAAAGCAGGTGATAAGGTGTTTATCACTGCAAAGCCAGAGACTGCTGTTACATGGCAGTGGGGAAGTCAGGTTTTTATTAAGACAGCTCGTGATGGATGGGATGCCATTGTTCCAACAATAAATGTTTCAGCTGCAGGAGAATTCTCATTCGAAGTTAGTGATGATGAGATAACTATTAAAGAAAAAAATGATCAAGGAGAGAATGAGGTGAAAACATCAATCCTTAAAGAACTTCAGGAGAAAGGTATGATAGTTCAGGGTATTGATGCCACTGTAACTAAGGTGTCCCTTCTTCTCTTCCCTTCCTATGAGGCAGAGGGAACAGCTATTGAGTTCGATCAATGGGGACAGATTTATAAAGATCAATTAGCAAATTTCTCTGGCGATGATAAGATTGTCTTTACATACGAGGTAGCAGGTACTATAGAATCTGATAAAATTGGATGGGGTATTGGATACCTGAAAAGTCTTGGAGGAAATATTACATTAGCAGAATTCTCTCTTCCCGCATCTATTGGTCAGTATTCAGTAGCCTTTACGATGGATGAACTGGAAGCTGCGTTAGCAGACCCAAATACCCAATATAATACCTATGGTGTTGCCATGAATCTCTGGGGACAGGGTACAGCAACCGCTTCTCGTGTAAGTTGTGTTGCCTTTAAGGCTAAAGGTACTGCTCCTGCTTCTGACACTTGGACTGTGGCTGGTAGTGGTGCTATCTTTGGAAGCACATGGAGTGAGACTGACACTGCAAACGATATGACTTCTACCGATGGTGTAAACTTCACCTTCAAGAAGGAAAATGTAACCTTGGAGACTGGTACGAACTACGAGTTCAAGGTGGTAAAGAATCACTCTTGGGATGAGAATTATCCTGCCCAAAACTACATCATCACTGTAGACGAGACAGCTATCTATACCGTAACCATCAACTTCAACGCTGATACCAAGGAGATTACCCATAGCGTGGAGAAGACTGGTAGTGCAGGTCCTGTAAGCCATACCTACAGCGTTATTGGTACTATTAATGGCGACTGGAATGTTGATACCGACATGACCAAGGGTGACGACGGACTCTATACCGCTACATTTACCGATGTCAAGGCTGGCTCTTATAAGTTCAAGGTTCGCGTAGACCATGACTGGAGCATTTCTTATCCAGGAAGTGACTATGAGTTGACTGTCGACGCCGACGGTTCTACTGTTACCGTTACCTTCAACGAGGAGAGCAAGGAAGTCAAGGCTACTGTTACCTCTGCTACAGGCATCCAGACCGCTAAGATTGTTGGGCTGAACAGTGGTGTTTGCTACAACCTCGCTGGTCAGAAGGTCAATGCTTCTTACAAGGGCTTGGTAATCAAGAACGGTAAGAAGGTCGTTGTAAAATAATGAAAGAATGACATAAAAGAGAAGGGCTGACCTCGTTTGGGTCAGCCCTTCTGTTTATATGGAACGCGCATAATGCTTTCTGTTAATTTTGCCATTGAAGGTGCGTTCGACTTTGTCAATTTGACTGTAGAGCATGGGGATTTTGTATGCTTCCAGCCTCGTCTTCAGATGCAGAGCCAGCGCCTTGCGGTCCAGCGCCTTGCCGTCCTTCATGACTACGAGGAGCTTCAAGGCCTTGCCGGTAATGATGTGGTCAACGGGTATGCACACGCAGTCCTCCACGTCAGGAAATGCCAGTGCGGCATCCTCTACCTCGGTTGGTGCGACCTTGAAACCGCCGACATTGATGACGTCGTCCTCGCGGCCCGTGAGATGCACCATGCCATCGGCATCGAGCAATCCCATGTCGGACGTGTAAACAACGTCTAACGTTGAACGTTGAACATTGAACATTGAACGTTGATTGTCGCCAACGTAGCCCGTCATCAGGGTCCGGCCCTTACAGGCGATGAGGCCCTTGTCGGTAATGATGATCTCGGAATGTTTCATCGGACGTCCCAGGCACCCTGCCACGCATCTACCATCGTTGTAGTTGTAGGTGCTGATGATGCCGGTCTCCGTGGAGGCGTAGGTGTTGTAAAGGCGCGTCTTGGGCAGCAAGCGACACAGCGCCGCCATGTCCGTCTGCGATATGGCTGCGGCACCGGTTTCGATGAAGTCCATTTTGTCGGCCAGTGCTGCCATTTGTGCGGCACCAAACTGCAACAGCATGCGGATGCTGGCGGGCACGAGGAAGGTGGCCATCTTCGGTGCAGGATATTGGAAGGCGTCGAAAAATCGGTTTAAGTCCTTCAGGCCGTCAACGATGATGGCGGTAGCCCCCAGCATCATGAGCGGATAGAGCTTCGACAGGCTTCCGATGTGGTTCAGGGGTCCGTTGACGACGAATGCCAGGTCGTGAGAGAATCCCTGTCCGTCGATGAGGTTTTCGGCATCAGCAATGATGGCGTCGTGGCTGATGATGACGCCTTTCGAGCGGCCTGTCGTCCCCGTGGTGTAGAGGATGTCCGCCGAACCCTTCGGGACGGAATGCGGACACAGCTCGTCGGCAATCTTCTGGAACGACACCTCCGGGAGGTCCTTTTCCAACGGTGCTACGACACACCCTGCGACGTGATACGCAAAATAAGCCACGAGGTAGTCTGTCGTCGGCAGGGCTCGCAGACAGACTATCTGTCCCTCCCGATAGCCGGCCGCCTGTAATGCTGCCGCCTTCCGGCTGATTCGTTCCTGCAGCATGCTGTAGGTGCAGTGCTCCCCGTCGCAGACGATTGCCGTCTTGTCTGGGTATAGCGTGGCGTTGCGTTCGATATAGCGTTCGATGGTCATCATGTTGGAGGTTTCAAGTTTCATGTTTCAGGTTTCAATTTCCGTTCTACCATTGCCACGATGCTGTCAAGCGTTTTCAGGTTCTTCGGCGTGGCGTCCGTCGCTTCCAACTTGATACCGTATTCGTCCGAAAGCAGCATCAATATGGTTGTTACGCCCAATGAGTCGAGTTCACTGAACAGGAAGTCGGAGTCGAAATCCACCAACGGCAACGCTTCCTCTAATAATTGTCTAATCCTTTCTCGCATATTCTAAATTATTTGTTATGTTTTCGCAGGCGTGACGGGCCACGAGGGTACGCTCGTCGTCGGCAACCACTGCCACATAGCGTCGCTGCGGATTGAGCAGTGCCACCAGCAGTGCCGTTTCGCCCCAACCGTCGTCGGTGATGGTTTCGCCGTCCGACAGTTGACTTAGTTCAGCCTCGTGACTGCGCCAGTAACGCAGCCGACGGTTGACGGCCATCGATATTTCCACCCCACGGTAGCGGTAGCGGTCGGAGACTTTCTGGTAAGCACTATTTCGATTTCTAAATAGTAATCCACAAAGAGTTATCGGCTGTCTGCGTTCGTTGCCGTTGCGGTCGTACACCAACCATCGGAAGCAATATGTTGGTAATAGCCAAGCCATAAAGACGACTGTAAACATTCCCACGATGGTCACCTCAGCCAACGAGCGCAGGGCGGGATGGCGTGCTACAATCAGCGATCCAATGCCTATAAACATGATCAACGCTGAAATGATAATGCTTTGTTTGTATGAGTTCAGCATCTTGCGGCGGTAGGCATATTCGTATTGGCAGCCCTCCGTCATGAAGATGGTGTAGTCGTCGCCCTGTCCGAAGATGAACGTTGCCAGAATGATGTTGACCACGTTAAACTGTATGCCCAGCAGCGACATGATGCCCAATATCCACACCCAGCTGACGGCCATGGGCAGGAACGATATGAGTGCCAGTTCTATGCTGCCCATCGAGAACCATAGGAAGAAGAACACGATGGCTCCGCAGGCCCAGCCGATATAGTTGAAATTGTCCGTCAGACTGCTTACAATGGCGGAGGTGAGGGCAGAGGACTGATGGCTATTGGCCATTGGCTGTTGGCTGAGATCCATGAGTTTGTAGAAGTCGTCGAACGAATCGTCGGCAAAGCCCATTGCTGCAGCTTTCTCCCGCAGTTGCTGACACAGTGCGGCACCCTTCGTGGTGCGCCATTCGTTCCATTGGGCGAGGGCTGATGGCTGATCATTGAAACTTGAATCCTGAAACTTGAAACCAGCGGCTTGCTCCAGCCGCTGCATGTCCTGCCGCTGTTCGTCCGTCATGTAGTTGATGTTGCGCAAATCGGCATCGAAAGAAGTCTGAAAACTGAAATACCCCAACACGACAGTCAAAACTACAACCGCCCCAATAATCCACCGTTTGTTCTCCAGTTGCACATCGCCGAGTCGTTCGAGAAGCCTGATGGCTGATGGCTTTTGGTTTTTGGCTGAAACATGAACCCTGAATCCTGAACCCTGTTGCACCATGTGTGGCAACCATACGAGTACGAAGATGATGGTTCCGACGAGCAGGAACGCGCTGAAAAGCCCCAAGTCGCGCAATGCCACCGACTGCAGCGGTACCAGTGCCAGAAACGCCCCGACGGTGGTGACGTTGCCAACCACCAGCGGCATCCTTATCTCCTTCAGTGCCGTCTGCACGTCCGTCGTATGTGACAGATGGGCGATGAGGTGCAGCGGATAGTTGACGGCTATACCCAAGATGACGGAGGATATGCCTATGACGATGATAGAGACATCGTTGTGAACCAGTGTGAGACAGCCCATTGCAAAAAGCCATCCCCATCCGATAGTGACTGCGATGAGCATCAGGTTACGTACGTTACGGAATACCAACCACAGCAGAAGTAGAATGAGAATCACCGCAAAGGTTATTGAAATGATGCTGTCTTTCTTTATCTGTTGAGCATTGCCGACAGCAATGACAGGACCTCCTGTCAGGCGTACTGAAACATCAGGGAACTGACGGCTGACGCTGTCGCAAATCTGTTGCAGCATCGCCACCAGCACGGCGTTATGCTCCGTCTCGCTGGCTCCGAAAGGCGAATCAATCAGGAGCATAGCGCTATTGACTGTTGGCTGTTGGCTATTGGCTGTTCTCTCGGAGAGAGTGTGGCGTTGCGAGGGCTGTTCTCCACTTTGGCGGAGTGTGGCGTTACGAGCCAAAACAGACGCGAACAAATTCAGCGGGTCGTGCTGAATTTGCAAAGCCGCCATACCGCCACTGGGCAGCATCAGCATTTGCTTGTCGTTTTCCAGTTGACGGACTATAAAGTCAGGTGCTTCCGTCATGCTGTCTATACGGGCATAGTCATCCGCTGTCAGCAGGTACGGCATCCGCGCATAGATGGTGTTCATAGCCTCTTGCACGACTTCAGGATCGTCACCCTGCAAAATGGCTAATGGCTTTTGGTTTTTGGCTGTTAGCTGTTCCGCCATCTCTGTAAACAAGTCTACGGCAGGCTGACAGTCATTGTCTGGAGATTGAAACATCACATAGATGCGACGGGCACTCGACGCATTCTGATATTCCATAAAGGCTTCTTGCTGCTCATCCTCTATTGGCAAGAAGTCGGAAATATCTTCCTTATACGACTGCCTAGCCGTCAACAGCACCAATATGGCCGTTAACACCGCGAATATGATCCACTTTTTATTGTTCATGCTCAATGTTCAACGTTCAATGTTTCACGTCCACCGGATTCGCATAGATTCCCAAAAATATTTCCCGCAATCGTTCTATGTCGCACGTCTCCGCATAACGGTCCAGCTTTGCCAGATGGTGACGGAACGCCTCACGTTCCTCGTCGGTGTACATCCCGCGGTAGCGCTCGTTGCCATACAGCATGTCGTGGGCCACGTAGTTGTTCGGCCACAGCTGGTAGGCTCCGTTGATGCGCTGGTCTATCAGCCCCGCCACCGCCTTGTGGTATTCGTTGTTCGTCAGCCCCTCCATGGACGTCAAATCCTCTGTGCGGATGGGTTCACACAGTGCCATATGTACGCGTCCCTTCCATTGCACGATGCCTGTCAGGATGCTGTTCAGGTCCTCACCGGGCTTCTTCGTATATTTCGTGTACTGCGACTCATACAGTTCCAGGGCTTTCAGCACCTCGCACGACTCCCATTCGTAGGAGATGGCCACGGGCACGATGTTCAGTTCCGTCAACGCCTTCACGCGGTCTTTGTCCTCGCTCATGCAGAACATCTTTATAATGCCCTGGTCCGTGCGGTCCACGCCGTTTTTCGTCCGTCCGTTGCGCTGGGCAATCCACACCGACTCGCCCTTTTCCCGAATGTCATAGCGGATATATTCCGATAGGTGCAGCGACTGGCGGTAGAACTCCTTGATGTCGCCCCCCGGCCGCGCCACCTTGAACATCTTGTTGCTCTTGCCCACGTCAATCACCACCGGATGACGCATCAGGTTTTCGCCAAACGTAATCTCCGTGGTCTCAAAACCGTTCTTCACCAGCCAGTATTGCAGCAGACTGGCATCGAGCATGATGTCCCTGTGGTTCGATACAAATAGGTAGCGCTTGTCAGGCGAAAGCCGCTCCAGACCAGAAACGGTAAACGCCGTCATGCTGCGCGCAATGACCTGTTCGTTCACCTTCACCATCGCATCGTGCTGAAACTCACGAACAGTCTTAAACGCTCGGACGCGACGACGTACCTCTTCCAATGGTTCTGTCGGATAGACAAACGACGCCAGCAGCGGAAATACGTCACTTGCCGCTACGCGCTCCATGGCCGCCAAAAACTCCTTCTCGTCATACGGACGAATATCGTCAAACTTACTTATCATGGTTTCATGTTTCATGTTTCAAATTTCAAAGGCTCTTTAGCCAGCCCAAAAACGTTTGCTTCCACTGGCGACACTCCGCAGTGCCTTTCCGTTCGCTGGCACCAAAGCCGTGACCGCCTGTCTGGAACTGCACATATTGGTGGCTCACTCCCGCTGCTGTCAAGGCCGAATCGAGCAATACCGAGTTGCGATAGTCCACCACGGGATCGTCCACACAGTTTACCAGAAACACCGGCGGACAGTCTGCCGGCACGTGGCGCTCTAACGACAGCTGGTCGCGCAATGCCTCGTTCCCCGTGCGTGAGTCACCCAACAGTCCTCGGCGCGAACGCTTGTGGACGCACTCCTCCGTCATCGTCACCACCGGATATACCGGCACGACAAATGCCGGACGGTCCACCGCGTCAAATAGTTCTGCCGCCGACATCACCAGATGTCCACCGGCTGAAAAGCCCATCGCACCAATCTTCGTCGTGTCCACACCGTACGTCGCCGCATGCTCCTTCACATATCTGATGGCTTGCCGAAGATCGTCCTGCGCATCGGGATACCTGATGCCACGGAATACGAGCCGGTAGTGTGTGGCATAGGCCAGTGCCTTCGCCGTGCGGTAGTTCAGCACAAATGCCGTGATGCCGTTCTCCTGCAACCACCGTCCCACGTCGATAGCCTCACCCTCCTTGTCGTGCCAGAAATAGCTACCACCGGGACATACCACCACCGCTGTACCGTTGCCCCCCACGGCCCGATATGGCATCATCATCACACTTTTGTGATGCGGGTCATGCTCCCAGATGTTTATCTGAGCACCAACCCTCATGGCGACAAGCAGCAACAGAATGATTATCTTTTGTTTCATGTTTCAAGTTTCAGGTTCCAAAAGTTCATTAATCTTATTAACGATGTAGTTTCTGCCCAAGATGGCCTCACACGTTGTGATGGCCGTCAGGGGAACACCGCAAAAGCCGTGCAGATTGACGTTCTGACCCGTCAGCAGCAGGTTGCGCACCTTCGTTACCACTGGCACCTGCGACAGCACGATATTCTGACAATTCTTGGCAAAGCCACAGATGCTACCATCCTTCACACCATAGAAGTCGCGTATGGTCAGGGGCGACGACGTGTTGATGGCCTCTATGCACGCCTGGAAACCGGGGTGCATCTCTTCTATTTGCGCCAACAGCAATTCTGCACACTTTGCTTTCCATGCCTCATATTCCGCACCACGATGCCCCACAGTGGTGTTCTCCCATTGCCTGACCATATCGAAGGGCATGGGTGCTGTTATCAGTACCTTTGTGGCATATTGGCCCTGATGACTGTTTGGTGGCGTCATCATGAGGAATCCCAATGGCCAGGGGCGATCCGTCCGACTGAAGTTCCATACATCCGCATACCGCGTCATACAGTATTCGGAATGATTGATGTATGGGAACGTCTCCTGCTTCAGCTTTACGTACAGTGCAAAAGCAGAATGGGTGTTGGGGATAGTGTCCAGCCGCTCGCGATATGATTTGGGGAATGCTTTCTCGTCCATCAGTTTCATTAGCGTACATGGATGAACGTCAGAGATGCAGTAGTCGGCTGTGTATTGTTTGTTGCTCTTCGTACGAACATACTCCACCTTCCTGTCAATAACATTGATCCACTCGACGGCATCGCCTGCAATCACCTGACCACCATTGGTGGTGATAACGTCGGAAAGGAGTTGTGCAAAATGACAGCTGCCATCAACAAATCTGCTGGCACCATGAATGTATAGCGTACTGATGATGGCATGAATGTATGCCGGTGTCTCATGAGCACGACCGCCATACAATGGATTCATATAGGCCAAGACACTTTGCAGCCGTTCGTCCTTGATATATTTGGCAATAAAGGCATCAGCAGCCATCAGAAAGTCATTGGACTCAGCAAAGAGCCCCATTTGACCCGTAGAAGGTCGCAGATTGAACAAATCTACCTTGTCAGCGATAGCCAATACGGCATCCACATAAAGCTCCAGATTTCCCCGCTCTTCAGGAAAATACTTTGACAGCGAACTGATAAACCCTTCTTGGCCTTTAGCTATGTCGTAATAGGTGTGGTCTTCTGAGAAATACAGTCGGTCGGTGCATTCGTCATCCACATCGCGAATCTTCATTTTATCCAGGACACCCAGATAACGGCAGATTTTCCATACATTACCATTAGGATGCATACCTCCAATCACATGCATACCCGTATCGAAATGTTCACCAAAACGTTGAAAGGTCTGGAGCCCACCACCAATCGTGGCATTCTTCTCCAAGATGACGACCTCGAAGCCTTCTTTGCTTAGGATGGCGCCAGTAAACAACCCACCCAAACCTGCACCTATGATGACGACGCGCTGTTTCATGTTCAATGTTCAACGTTCAATGTTCAATGTTGTTGGCCTCGATGATTTGCTGATAGATACGTTCAGCGGTAAGTAATTCACTACACGTCACGATTGTACCAACGATAACGCCCAGAATACCATGTGAATTGATGTTCTGTCCTGTTTGCCACACATTGGGAATCTTCGTACGGTGCGGCACCCTGCATGCCGCCCCAAGATGAATGTCGCGTGCAATGCCATACATGCCGCCACCTTCTGTGCCCGTATAGTCACGATACGTCAATGGCGTAGAGGTATAGTAATGCTTGATCTTATCTCGAAGATGGGGGAACTGCAGTTCTACAGACTTTATCAGTTGCTCTGCCTTCTGT
Organism: uncultured Prevotellaceae bacterium; assembly: GCA_902774925.1. Classification (GTDB taxonomy): domain Bacteria; phylum Bacteroidota; class Bacteroidia; order Bacteroidales; family Bacteroidaceae; genus Prevotella. The sequence continues at coordinate 40,811 of CACYKE010000011.1, forward strand.
CGTTTGAAGGCTTCATAGTCGTCCCCACGATGACCAACTGTTGTACCACTCCATTGCGCTACATCCTTCATCTGCATATACGAAATGATAACGCCAGTTTTGGCGTAACGTGGCTGTGGCTCCTGACAGAAATGCATATAGAGATATCCCTTGGGCCACGACTCCTCGTCGTACGTTTCACATCCCCATGGAGTTTCCTCATTATAACAATAGAAGTTATAATTTTGGTATGGCACAGCCTCGTCTTTAAACTCCAGATAAACGGAGAACCCGCCAATGGTCTGAGGTATGGCGTTGATGCGATTGCGGAAGGCAGGACGTATCAGTTTCGAATCTATCAGTTCCAACGTCCGCATGGGGTGGGCGTCAGAGATGACATAGTCGCACGGTATATACGTACTTCCATTTATTTCTACTCCTGTTGCATGTGTATCGTCACATATTATTTTGGTAACCTTACTGTGCGTCAACACCCTGCCGCCATACTTTTCTATGGTACGCACCATGGACGCTGCAATCCTGTCGCTCCCTCCCACCACGCGATAGGCACTTTGATTATAAAAGTCCATGATAAAAGCATGGGTAGAAAACGGTGTCTTATCTTTCTCGGCAGCATAGAGCGGCAAGGAACCCACAAGGACTTTGGCCAGTAAAGGATTAGTGATGACACTATCAATCACTTCGTTGACAGACCGCAACTGGTATTCGGTGTTGATGGCAGCATCGCTCTCGGCATGTTTCAGAGAATGCAGCGACGATGCCCCTGCCACGCGCTCTACCAAGTCGAAATACACCTCCAACTGTTGACGTTGATGAGGGAAATAGCTGGCCATTTGCTCGATAAAGGCCTCGCGCCCGTTTGCAAAGCGATACCTCTGTCCGTCAAGACATACGACATCATATCCATCCCTGTCGAGCGGGGCTAACAGGATGTCTTTCTTAATCTCCAAATATTGCAACAAACGATCCAGCGTTTGTCCCTCAGCAGCACTTCCGACGAAATGCATACCCGTCTCAAAACGTGCTCGGCGACGAGAGAAACATTGCAGGCAGCCACCCACTTGGGTGCCCTGTTCCAGAACGGTCACCTCGTAACCGTTCTTTGCCAGGATGACTCCACACGACAAGCCTCCCATGCCACTGCCTATGATGACTACTCGCTGTTTACACATCTTGCTCTATCCGGTTCGCTATTTGTTCATACTTATTGATGTAATGTTTGCGCAATTGAGATGCCTGCGTTTTTATATCACCCATCTGTCGCAGTTTGCTTAAAGGTATAGGGTCGCCAACCTCAATGTATATTGGTCCTTTCTGCAGGTGATAAGTCCGCGGGGGCAGTATCTTTCCTGGTCCATAAAGATACATGGGAGTAACGTCTAAACCTAATTGCTCTGCTATGTGGAATGCTCCCTGATGAAAACGTCCGATGCGGCAGTCCCTTGAACGGGTGCCTTCCGGATATACTGCAATGCTGTAACCCCGCTCTACCAGAGAGCGTAGTTTGGGCATCAACTCGTCAATACCATTAGCAACAGGATAAAACTCTGCATGGCGTATTATCAGACCATATATCGGGTTATGCCATACCCATTGGTTGGTGAGGAAAATGATGTTGGGCGTAAAGATAAGCTGACAGGCGAGGTCGAGGTGCGACTGGTGGTTGCAGATGACCACAGAGGGCTTGGAAAAGTCGACGCCCTCAGCAACCTTATATTTGAAACGAGTGCCTGGAATGCCATGCCGTAGCATGACGAATCGCGTAGCGTGGTAAATCAGCCGATGAAGGTTCCGACGTTTCTGTTCTGTCACTTTTCCTATCTTTACATATAGCCATACTATCGGGGTGAAGACGCAACAGCAGAAGAACAGGACGAAAAAGAGTGAATAAACTGTCCGTACGACATTTGCCAACCATCGGAACAGGCGTAGTGGCAAACCGTAGACGACTGCCAAAAAACATAATATGGTGTTCAGCACGCTGATGCGGGCAAAGTCCATAGCAGGGCGGAAATGACTGACACGCTCTTCACGTGGCGGATAATATACGTCGATATTGATAGGTACCAGCTCTATACCATGCCATGAGGCGAAGACCATGAGTTCCAATTCTGCCTCGTAACGTGATGTCAGCAAACAGAGTCCGTAGAGTTTTTTCAGCGGATAGAGCCGATAACCTGTCTGGGTATCAGGTAGGCGTCGTCCTGTCTGAACATAAAACCAGAAGTTCGAAAACTTATTGGCAAAACTGCTCCCCTTTGTCCGCTCTACACCCTCCAGCGTGCGACTACCAATAATCAGTGCTCCAGGATGTTGTCGATTCGCCTCGAGGAAGAGGTTGATATCATGTGGATAGTGTTGCCCGTCGCCATCAAGTGTGATGGCATAGGCAAAGCCCATCTCAAGAGCTCGCTGAAAACCGCGTTTCAAGGCGTACCCCTTACCACGATTCTGAGCATATTCTACGATGGTAATACCCTCTATGGCATGAAGAATGGCGGACGTGTCGTCTGTTGATCCGTCATTGACAACAATCACATCCATGCACTCTTTGAGGGCCTGCCTGACAACAGCATCTATTGTCCCAGCATTATTGTATGTGGGAATCACGACACATATCCCGCGGTCGTGTAATGATTGTTGTTGTCTTAGTCCATTATCCATTATCAATTGTCAATTACCTTAAGTTGGTAGGTGATGTGTCGACGTTCATTGTGATACGTCGTTTCGCCCTGCTGCAGACGGAGCATCAGTTGGGCAAGGTCCTTGCGAAGGACACGACGGATGTACCATTTGTCCATCATGCTTATGACATGATGTAGCTTGACTTTCTGGTTTTCTGGATGATAGGTGAAATCGAGTGCTGTGACACCAAATTCGTTGAAGAGGCTGCCGCGTACGACGTCACCTTCCCGCAACAACACACAGATGCCGCTGAGGTATGCTTTTGGCATTTCGATAGAGGCAGCATAGCGGATGCGTCCACCTTCCGTTTCTGGAAATGTGGATTGCGCAAATAGCCGCATGACTGCTAATTGGCTAACGAATAGTAAACATATCAGCGCTGATTTTCTCATTGGTTCTGATGTTATTCAATTCGATGACCGTCTTGTCGCCATTCCGTTCTATAAATTCCACCTGCTTCACCATCGCATTCGTCCGATTGAAATGCAATATAATCTTCTGGAACAATTGTTTCATGTCTTTCCGTTGAGGCAATAAGGATGCTATCCATTCGTTGCCGTTTGTGGCAATGGTGCTCTTAAAACTTTTGTCGTCTGTGAGGCTGGTGCCAACAACGCTATTCATCATGATACGGGCAATCTCGCGGAACAGCTTGTTTTTGTTCACGTCTATGACATCATTACGTTGTTTGTTTTTTAACAGCACCTTGTCGTCGTTGAGTATAAAGGTATAGGAGTAGGGTGATGTGTATTCCCAGCGCAAACGATTTGTTTGCTGATAATACATCCGTCCTTTCGACGTCATTTTGTCGTTAAGCATTTTAAGATGCTTCGTTTGCGTGAAGTCGCACTGCATCGTCTTCATGGTTGATGCAGCCTGAGTGATTGCCTGACGGATTTGAGCCTCGTTCTGTTGCGCCATCAGTGACAGGTGAACGGAGACGAGAACAAACAGTAGAATCAGTAATCTCTTCATAACTTAACTATTTTGCAATCAACATACACCCAATAACAATGAATGCCACGCCAAACCATTTAATCATAGAGACCTCCTCATGAAAAAACAGTATGGCAGCAAGTATGCCAAAAACATAGCTCAGACTGACCATCGGATAGGCCGAACTGAAGGGGAACACCTTTACGATATACATCCAGAGCAATGAAGCAGCACCAAAGAACAGTCCGCAAGCAGCAAATTGCCAGTTGGTGAGGATGGATAGCCAAAAATCACGCGTCCACGCGAAAGGTGGCATTTTCGACAATGCAAACTTTAAAAACACCTGCCCTCCAGTGAGCAGGACACTTTGAAGAATGGCGTATGGTACTATTTTCCACATGACAACACAATAGCTTTAGAGTTTACGGATGGAATATCGTCGTAGCCCAATCGCTGCATCAATTGGCGATAGAGGGGAGTCGATTCGTCGTGGCATCCCACAAGAACCGTTTTACATTTGCCGCTTTTCAGCAACAGTTCTGCATCACGCATGGCCCAGTCAAAAGAGGCCTGATCCTGAGTATAAGTGATGTTATATCCATGACAGCTCAAACGGATGGCGATATTGCTACTGATCGTATTATGCGTGCTCTGCATGAAATAGGTGGGCTTTAGCATCGTTTCACCTTCTTCTACCATTTGTCTTAACAGTAGCTCTGAGTTTTTCAGACATCCCAAAGCAGTGCCAGTAATGATGGCATCTGGCTGTTCTATGCCGGCTTGCCGCAGAGCTTTCAACGATGACAATAACGAACTTTTCATGATCTTCCCCATGCGACGGGCTTCCAAGGGTTTTACGTAGTCTCGGATTTCAGCCAATTGTTCTTCGGAAGTGATTTCTACCTGAGATAGTACGTTGATCTTTGACCCTTCAACCAATGAACTTTGCCCTTCGATAGTAGCAGGGGAAAGGGAAAAGACAAGTGACGTGTCATTGCCTCCAAAACCAAACGAATTGCAAACGACATGCTGAAGGTAACAATAGCCTTCGCCCATCGTGGGGACAATGCCGCCATCTATGGCTTGTGACCATCCGAGATTGGCAGGTACAAACTGATGTTGTAGGGCAAGTAGGCAAATGACAGACTCAATGCTGCCTGAAGTACTGGTGGTATGACCAGTAAATGATTTCGTAGAACTAATCAACGGCATGTTTTCGCCAAAGACACGCTTCAATGCCATGCTCTCTGACAAATCATTATTGGGAGTGCCTGTACCGTGCGCATTCACATATTGAACGTCTGATGGATTCAAACCTGCCATTTGTAACGCTTCTGTCATTGCCAAATAAGCCCCCTCGCCATTGTCAGATGATGCCGTCTGGTGGAATGCATCGCAGGCATTGCCATAGCCAGTAAGATAGGCGTGAGGCGTTACGCCACGACGTTTTGCATTCTCTTCTGTTTCCATAACGAGGAATGCAGCACCCTCACCAAGATTTAGTCCTGCGCGAGTGGCATCAAAGGGGCGGCAGGGCTCATGGTCGAGAATCATCAGCGAGCGGAAACCATTGAGATGAAAGAGTGAAAGGGCCTCTGCACCACCAGCGACTACGACGTCAGCCTCACCAGCTGTCAACATTCTGGCTCCCAGCATGAGGGCATTGGCTGCAGAGGAACAGGCGGTGGAAATCGTGGTGTATTCTGCAAAGAGGTCAAAATACTCCGCTATCAGACGTGTGCTGGCGCCAGCACTGTGGTAGCGCAGGCATTGCAGGGCGGCGTTAGAGTGAGATAACTGGTCAAACAAATCCTCTGTAATGTCCATTCCTGCCACTGTCGTGCCGGAAATAAGTACCAATCGTAGCGGTTTTTCCTTAACGGCGTCACATGGGATGCCTGCATCTTCCAATGCCTGTCTGACTGCCAGCATGCCCATCAGCGTGGTACGGTTAATCAGTGTATCTTTGACTCCTAACTGATTACGCATATCGTCATTCGACAAAGGCACCTCGCCCACAGGCAATTCCTTATGGCATGAGCGGAGAAACTGCATCGTGCCAATACCGGAATGCTTGTGTTGCAGGGAGTCAAGAACAGATTGCTTGTCCTGTCCTATAGCACAGATAATGCCCTCACCTGTTATGACAATATTTTTATGATTCATCACTTTGTCCTATGGGCGCTTACATATTCTGCTATCGTACGAATACTCTTAAAGATTTCTTTCCCTTCAGCAGGATTAGCCAACTTGATACCATAACTCTTCTCCATGAGCACAATCAGTTCAAGTGCATCGATGGAGTCAAGACCAAGACCGTCACCATCACCAAACAGTGCATCGTCGGCATCAATGTCCGCGGGGGTCATCTCTTCCAAATTTAATGCTTCAATAATCTTCTCTTTTAATTCTAAAATCAATTCTTCCATATTTATCTTTTTATTAATTTCAATTCTGCTTCAAAATGTTGATCGTCCTCATAATCTATCCAACCAGCTAGAATGCTTTGGATGGTTTTGTCGAGGAAAGTCGATGCCAATACTTGGTGCATCATGTCCTCGTCTTTATTGGGCAAGATATAGAAGGAGGTCTCGGCATGATAACCGTTGCGCACTGCAATCTCGCCACAAACGATATTGGGCAACGTATATACAAACAGTGAGGGGCTGGGGAAATAGTCGTCTCTAACAGCAATGCTTTTTGCGTATTCACGATCAACCCACACTGATGATGAATGGTTAAACAGCACCACAGCCCTGTCAGTGCATTGCTCCTTACGAGGGCTTTCCTGTTTTAATAAGAGTTCACTTGCAATGAATCCCAACTGAGAGAGCTTGTCCATTTTATAAAACTTGGGATAATTGCCTATCTGTTGTTTGTAGATTTCTGTGAGATCGGAAGGGGGCGTTATACGTACATGATGTTCAACAGAATAAGTATTGGCAGTATATTGTTGAGATGGGCTTGGCGCATTTGGTGCGCAATAGACAGCAGCGTTGCAACCACCAAAACCCGATATGACCTTTACAAATGATTGTTTGCTGATAGGCATAGGTTGAGAGGAGATGTTCACACGTCTAGAGACGCCGATTTCACTGAATCCCCTGGTACCGAGCAGTTCTCCATGCGCTACGGAGTGCATTGTGATAATTGTCTCCAGCAGGCCGGAGGCGCCAAGGGTATGGCCGTAATAACCTTTCAGCGAGTTCATGGGGACGTCGGACAGTCCTGCGGAGGCAATGGCTACTGACTCCATCTGGTCATTGTACATGGTGGCTGTGCCGTGGGCATTGAGAGCTGATAGGGTCTTGGAATCGACACCTTCCGTGACATAGCGGATGGCACTGGCACATCCCTCTCCCTTTGGTGAAGGACTGCTGATGTGGTAGGCATCGTTGCGGATGGCTCCGCGGACAATTGCCCATGATTGCAACGCCACACTCCGCTCCGACGGAGAATCTTGATTCTTGAAACTTGAAACCGTGACGCTCAATACCATTGTTGCAGCAGCCTCGCCGAGATTCAAACCGATTCGCTCAATATCAAACGGACGACAGGGTTCGGGCGACATGGCTTTCAGCGACTGGAAGCCAGAAACAACAAAATGGCTAATGACATCACAGCCTACAACGATTGCAGTGTCATAGCTGCCACAGTCCAACAGACGCTGGGCAGTAACGAGGGCAGCGACGCCAGAGATACAGGCGTTGCAGACAACGAGGGGTGGGGTAGTGATGCCTAATAACGATGCAATACGTTTGGCAGATTCTGCGGGTTGAAGGGTGGCGTAATCAGTAGCGGAGAGGTAATCGATATTCGCTTTGGTGGTACTGACAACGAGCAGGGTGCGAGGGCTGGCGACATCGATGGCACAGTGGCTCATGGCTTCTGTTACACTGTGGTAGCATAGCGATTCAAACCACGTCAAACCATGAATCATCAGTTCCTCACGCTGTTCGTCACTGAATCGCGAAGCAACATAGTCATCTTCACTCCTACCCGAATAGCTGGCATAAGATGTCAGCGCAGAACGTCCCGCCCGCAGAGCCTCATAATTCTCTGCAGTGGTCGCACCAAGCGGCGACAGGATGTTGTCAGCTATACAGTATACATTCATCGTTCAATGTTCTAATCGTTTCTTTAGTACGCTTTGACCTTGGTCAAAGAACGTTCAATGTCTCAAACACGTTCCAGCGCTGTTGCCATTCCTCATAGAACTTGGGACTATAGAGCACCAGTTGGTAGTTCAGGTCCATGAACACCTGTACGCTATGTGCGGTGGCGATGAGGCTCTCGTCGGCCGTATCGTGGATTTCGTAGTCGAACACCACCTTTGCGGCCACCGTGGGGCGATAGATGATGTCGATACGGGGGCGCATGCCATAGAGGATAGGCTTCTTCCATTGGATGTTCATTTCCACCATCGGAGCGTAGTAGCCGTGACGGACATAACCCATGTAGGTAAGGTCGAATTTCTCGCCAAACAATTCGCGGGCGTCCTCAAAGTACAGCATGTAGGAGCCATGCCAGACGACGTTCATGGAGTCGACTTCAGAGAAACGGATATCGAGGAGTTTGGAGGACTTCAGTTCCATATTTCAATTTTCAATTTTCCAATATTCAAAGTAATTGTACCATTGTGTGGGATACATTGTGAGGATACGCTCCAATTCTGCAGCATACCCTTGAGCCAACTGACTGATTTGCTGTCGGCGTGGCGACTGCCTGTCGTAGTCAAGCGGCTTTACGTATATTTTATAGCTGTTCGTAGCGGTTTTCATCACATTGACTGTAAGCACGTTAAGCCCTCTTATGGTGGCCACGCTAAATGGTCCCAATGGCAGTCTTACTTCCGCGCCCAGCAATTTCGTAGTAACTGATTTCTGAGAACCGAAAATTCTGTCGGCAGGCATACTGATGATCTCGCCTTGTTGGATGGCTTGATCAAGAAGGAACAGGTGGCTCATGTCGTCGCTGACAGGAATCATGCGGATGTTCTTGTCGGCAAACATCTCCGTACGATGTTCCATCACGGTCTGTTTCTCTCCAGAGAATACCAGTGCATTGAGCGTTTTGCGATCTGACACAAGGGTGTAGCCTGCCATTTCGTAGTTGCCGATGTGGGAACTCAGCTGGATGAAAGCCTCAGGACGGTCAGCCAGACGCTGGAAATGTTCGAGACCTTCGACGGTCACCTCGAAATGGTGGCCGGCATACATGGCGAAACGGTCGATGACGACCTGTGCAAACATGCAGTGGTTCTGGTAAGTCTTCAGAAACGCTTTTATCGGGCCGTAACCCCACCGCTGACGGAAATAGTGATAGATAGGCATGAAGCCGTCACGCAGCAGGCAGGGAGGAATGACAAATATGTAAGTAAAGATATAGACAATCCGAATGTCTATACCTTTCAACAGCTTGATAAGCCAACGGTGCATCAAACTATTGCCGTATGTCGTGCCTTCCCACTGCTTCTCTGTACTCACCATTGAACATTGACCATTGAACATTGACCATTGAACATTGACCATTGAACATTGACCTTTTAATTGACTTTACTCTCGATATAATCGCAGAACTGGCTCAGCGTGGTGACACCCTGCATCTCCTCGGGCTTGATCTTAAAACCGAAGTTGCGTTCTACGATGACCACAATGTCTACGAAGTCGAGACTGTCGATGCCCATGTCGTCCTTCAGGCTGGCATCGGGGAAAATCTTTTCCTCATCAATCTCCAACTCGTCAATGAGGAATGCTCTTACTTTTTCTTCAATTTCTTGTCGTGTCATAATATTTTTTCTTTTAACTGTTATCTCTTAACTCTCATCTCTTAACTACCAAAATGCTGTGTCCCAGCCCCAGATGGTCGTGAATGGTCTCAACGGACAAACCGGCGCGCTGGATACAGGATTGCATATCTTCCGTATGATACATTTTTGAATTACCGTTGGCCATAGCCGTGAAATAGAGGCTGGTCATGGTAAGGCAGAAGGCGGCAGTCTCGAAACGCTGACGGTCCCACAGGGTCTCCATAATATAGAGGCGGGTGTGGGGCGCCATGGCGGCCTTCGCCCTTTGCAGGATGCTGACGATTTCGTCCATGCTGAAACAATCGAGGAACTGGCTCATCCAGATGGCGTCAGGACCGTTCTCATGCTGGGGGAATGACGCATCGGGGTCGAGCAGGTTGATGCCATATCCGTGAATGCGCTCTGCACCCTCTTTGCCTTTGATATTCTCTTGCATCATGGCTATCTGTTGAGGCAGGTCGAGAATGGTGACGTCTGCTTCTTTGCAGTAACCGACGCATTGCAGGGCCCACTTGCCAGTGTTGCCACCGACATCGTAGAGCGTGCGGACATGGTGGTCGTCGAAAATGATTTTCAGTGCCTCAGGAAATGACGTGTCGCTATAGAAATGGTCGAACCCAAACCAGCTTTTCTGCACTTGCTGTGGCAATTGGGAGAGACCCCCGTAAATCGTTGGCCACGGACCGAAGTGTTTCAACCCCTCTGGCTTACCATGACACAACGACTCCTCAAGATGGAACCACCCCTCGTAGTTGACGTCGTGGTTGAAGTCGATGTTTACACGGGTGGCTGTGTCGGTGGCCAGAAACCAACCGGTCTTTGTCAGCGTATAGCGGTCGGTGGCAGGGTCGACGAGGATGATCCCGATGGTGAGCGAAGCCTCCAGTAGACACTTGACGGCATAGTCAGAATATTCTGTCTTCGCGCAAATGTCTTCGCGTGTGAGCCCGTCCTTGGAGTCGCGTATCATATCAAGGATACCCCATTTCAGCATGATGCGTGCGGTTTGGAACACGGCAGGACCCCAGGCGATGAACTCCGCCATCCGTTGTGCGTCGAGCGCCGACAGCGACTCTTTGCTATACCTTTTTTCTAAAGCTGGAAACAGTTTCATATCTCAATGTTCAACGTTCAATGTTCAACGTCCTAACGACCAGCGCGCTATTGGTGCCGCCGAAACCGAACGAGTTGCTGAGCACCGTGTTGACCTCAGTATCAATGGTCTTGGCGGTGAGATTTAATTTCTCTGAGTATTCGTCAGGATTCTCGAAATTAATGTTTGGTGCCACAAAGTTGTTCTGCATCATGATGATGCTATAGACAATCTCGCTGGCTCCAGCCATCCAACACTCGTGACCCGTCATCGATTTCGTTGAACTGATGAGGGCGCGCTGACCACGAAATATCCTGTCAAGGGCGATGGCCTCATACATGTCTCCCTGAACCGTTGATGTCGCATGGGCATTGATATAGTCAATGTCGTCGGGCGTCAGACCGGCATCGTTGAGCGCGCGCGTCATGGCTATAACAGAACCATTATCACTTGGTTCTGAAATACCACCACCATTGCTCGAGAATCCATAGCCCACGACTTCTGCCAAGATGGTAGCGCCTCTGGCGACGGCATGATCATAATCCTCAAGCACGAGTGCTGCAGCACCGCCACTGGGTATCAAGCCGTCGCGGTCTTTATCGAACGGGCGACTGGCTTTTGTCGGCTCGTCCATCCTGATGGAAAAAGCATTCAGCGCGTCGAACGATGCCATAGAGTAATAGTTGGTTTCCTGGGCACCACCACATAACACCATGTCCTGCAGTCCCTGGCGGATGAGCATATAGCCCAGTCCGATGGAGTGACTGCCACTGGCACAGGCCGCGCTGACGGTGAAGTTAATGCCGCGGAGGTGGAAGATGGTGCTGAGGTTCATGTTCACCGTCGAGTTCATCGACTGGAAGATGAGACCGTAGCCCAGCATGGCGGAATCGTGCTTCTCGTCCATGATCTTTGACGACTCGATGACGGGTTTCGCGGAGGAGTCGTTGCCAAAGATGCAACCTACCTCGTTCTCGCGAAGATAGTCATCGCTGACGTGGGCCTGTTCGAAGGCCTGACGACTGGCCATATAGGCATATTGGGCCTCTTCCGACATGCCGGCACGGGTATGGCGGTCCACCATCTGCTTCGTAATGACGGGTGTCTCGACGATGCCTGTAAGCCCTGAACGGTAACCGTATTCGAGTCGTTCGGACTTGAGGCCAATGCCCGATTTGCCTTCGTATAGTGACTGTCGGACGGTATCAATGTCGGTTCCAAGACAGGACCAGATGCCCATGCCTGTAATAACAACACGTCTCATGTTTCGATGTTCAACGTTTCACTTAGGTGTGTAAGCCGCCGTTGATATTGATAACCTCACCTGTTATGTACGATGCGTCGTCGGAGGCAAGGAATGCAACGAGTGCCGCCACTTCGTCGGGCTTGCCGAAACGACCCACGGGAATCAGCTTCTTCAGGTCGTCAACGGGCAAGTCCTTGGTCATGTCCGACTCGATGAAGCCAGGGGCAATGGCGTTGACGGTGATGTTACGTAGTGCCACCTCCTGTGCCAGAGCCTTCGTCGCACCAATCAGGGCGGCTTTGGCAGCACTGTAGTTGGTTTGGCCCGGCAATCCCTTCACACCTGACAACGAGGCAATGTTGATGATGCGGCCACCGCGCTTGCGAGGCATCATGTGACGGAGTATGCAACGGGTGATATAGAAAAAGCCGTCGAGCGTGGTGTCAATCACCTGATGCCACTCGTCGTCGGACATCATAAACATGACGTTGTCGCGACGGATACCGGCGTTGTTGACCAATATCGAGATGTAATCGTCAGGATGCGACGCCTCCCAGTCCTGAATGGCCTTTTCCACCTCCGACTGGTTCGAAACATTGAAAGGCAACAGTTCTGCCTTGCCACCAGCCTCCTCGATAAGGGCTTTCGTCTCGTTGGCAGCAGAAACGTTAGTGTTGTAATTGATGATGATGGGCATACCAAAAGAGGCCAATCTCAAACAGATTGCCTTTCCAATGCCTCTTGACCCACCTGTGACTAAAATGTATTTCATTACTTATAAGTAAACGTTAATGTTAAAAACAATTGCAAAGGTAATCATTTTCATTGGAAAAGGAGTCTAAAACATTTAAAATAAATATAGGTGTAACGCGTTTTTTGTTTTTTTTATGATTTCTTGATAAAAAAACGCTCAAAAGTTTGGTGGTTCCACAGAAAATAGCTACCTTTGCACCCGCAAAACGGTAAACTGATCGTTTTCGAGGTAACATGGTGCCCGTAGTTCAGTTGGTTAGAGCGTCAGATTGTGGTTCTGAATGTCGACGGTTCGAGTCCGTCCGGGCACCCAAGCAAGAAAATACTAGAAATCTTCCGAGAATCCCGTAAACAAAGGGGTTCTCGGAATTTCAATTTAAAGGGGACGAGTTCCAACTTTTTGGTCTGAGACCAACTTTTAGAGTCGAAAATCGACGCAAAATCGACGCAAAATTGAAAAATCGACGCAAAATCGACGCAAAATCGACGCAAAAATTTGCAAGATTCAGTGGTTGATAAATGGCATCCATAATGTAAAATTTAAGTTTAGCATTATGGCAACAATTACAACCGAATTTGGAAAAGTAAGTTCCAAAAAACAAAGAGCAGTTTATCTGCTAGTGAGAGACAAGAAGACGGTAAAGCGCATCATTACCGGGGTCAAGGTAGATGAATCGGAAATATCTCCCAAGACCAAGAAGATTAAGAACTTCGAAAAGGCGCAGATTGTGGAAAAACTGAAGACGGAGCTGGCAGTCAAAATGTCAACTTTGGCTCCTGAAATCCACTACACCGACAATATGGATGCAACGAAGATTGCCTCTAAGATTGTCAAGAAGAAGAATGCAGAGACCGTAGAGTTCTTCGGTTTTGCAAGGATGTGGATGGCTCGACGGGACACGAAAAGCATGAGAAACTACAGCTGCATGCTTAACAAGCTTGAAGAGTTCCTGAAGCGAGATTCTTTGGATTTCTCCGAAATCACCTACACCCTACTTAAGGATTTTGAGGATTATCTCAGCGACTTCACCAGAGCCAAGTCGATGTATCTGGGCGAAATTCGCCACTTGTATCGCGAGGCTATGCTGGAGTATAATACCGACGAAGAGACGGTTATCAAGAACGATCCGTTCCTGCGTTACAAGGCACCAAAGCAGGTGTTGAAACTTGGTGTCCGTTCTTTGACGATGCTGGACTTATTGAAAATCTACCACTACAAGGCAAATCCCGGTAGTCGTGTAGAACTGGCTCGTGACTGTTTCATCCTGTCGTTCTGCCTTATGGGTATGAATTCAGCAGACCTCTACAATGCGACCAAAATTGAAAAGGGAGTCATCAAGTATGAGCGTACAAAGACCAAGGATCGCCGTAGCGATGATGCCTACATTGAGGTCAAGGTTCATCCGTTTATCAAGACTCTGATGAAGAAATATGCAGGCACTACGCGGGTCTTTAGCTTCTACAAGAGATACGTTACTGCTGAGAACTTTAATAACAACATCAACCGTGGTTTGAAGAAGCTTGGAACGGCCATTGGTATTGACAATCTGCAATACTACCAGGCTCGCCACACCTTCGCCACCCTATCCCGCAACATGATGAAGTTCAGCAAGAGCGATGTGGACGAGGCACTGAACCATGTTGGCAAATATGGTATTGCCGATGTATATATTACCAAAGACTTCAATATCATCAACGAGAACAACTTCAAACTGATTGAGGAGGTTTTCAAGGATGAGATCGCTGGCAAGCCAAATTCAATCCTTGCCGCTGAAGCAGAGAAGGCCAAAGCCGCCAAGAATGATGCCAAGACCGAGGCTCCCAAGGCCAAACGTCCCTATCACAGAAAAGCTAAAACCACCACCAATGCGAAGAAGTAACCATTCCCAAATCCCCTGCAGAGCCTTATTCTGCGGGGGATTCGCTGATTCTGGCATGAGTTTTAATCTGTGGGATATGCAGAGTTTTAACTTGTGGGGATTTGGTTTTAAAGTGTGGGTTAATCCTGCTGACTCTTGGTTTTAAGTTGTGGGTTATTCAGTTTTAAGTTGTGGGATATGATTTGCGGAACTGCCTGAGAATACGCCTTTTGCACCGCACCCATAGAGCAAATAGACAGACCATGCCAAAAAACAGAGCATCCAGACGCTGATTTCATGTTTGGCCAAGAATTAATTAAGTGGGTTGGGCTTCGCGCACGGTATAAAAATCGCGCGGTTTTAAATTGTGGGTTATTCCCTTCCGCACCCGTGAGATAGGCACCAAAAAGAAGGCCACCCGACACGTATTTTCGTGCCAGGCAGCCCTTTCGTATGCCGTCGTATGCCATCGCATGCGGTCGCATCCCATCGCTTGCAATCGCATGCCATCGCAGCTATTTATCCTTTTCCCATTCCTTATAGAGCGAGGGCTGTTTCTCGGCTTCCTCCACCTCGCCCTTGATGGCCTGAATCACCCATCCAATGCCCATAAATGAGCCATCCTCCTTGCGTCGCCGCCCCTGAATGTCGGCCAGCGTCCCTATGAAGTCTGGCAGCAACTGCGCCGCTTTGTTGATGAGCGATTTGTGAGGCTGGATGCTTTTCAAGGGGATTCCCATCCGCTGTTTCATGTACTCTACAGCCTTCGGAGCCATGAATCCTACCGAGGTCAGAGCCGTCAGTCGCGTCTTTTCCAGTTCCTGGTCTCGATACTTGTCCTGATACACAGGATAGAACTTGAACCCCACCGCCACGCTCTTGCCGTTATTCGGATTGGCCCGGATTTTCTCGTAGGTGAACGTGTACGGACAGTTCTCGTCGAGCAACTTCTTCACCGGCCTCAGTATGCGGTCTTCGATGTGATCCACCCTGTCCTTACCACCCTTTTTGTACTTATCCGGAGCGATTCCAAGCCAGCTCTTCAAGTCGTCGATCATCAGCTGGAACGGCCTTTCCTGTCCGCTCAGCACCATGTAGAACTGGAGCGAGTACGATGTAGGCAGTGCCAGGGCCTTGTTCAGCTCGAACCTGCGGAAGCCCTCGCTGAAGTCCGTCAGCACCCGCCAGATCTTGTTGTCCACCTCCACAGTGATTTCCCCTGTGCCGTAAACATACGTCGCATTGTTGATGAAACCGCAGACCGTGTACCGCTCGTTGTCCTTGTACTCAAACGTCCTGCTGCGCAGGTTGTACAGCGCCTGCTCGATGTCCTTGTGCTTCATCTTCGTGTTGAACAGCACCGCCGAGGCAGGCATCGTCAGCGTCACGTTCTTCAGTCCCAGGTCCAGCTGACACATGTAGTCGCGAATCTTCACGCCCTTCAACTTCATCGAAGCCCGCTCGATGATTCTCAGCACCACTCTTTGCTCCAGAATCGACATGTCCTTCTGCCTCGCCCAGCTGCCCTCGGGCGAGACATGGAATATAAGACTTACGGCGACAAGGGGCATCCTGTGCTCGTCTTTCCCTCACAGGACGGACGGTTCTACGATTATCAGGAC
>CACYKE010000012.1 GCA_902774925.1 uncultured Prevotellaceae bacterium
GAATCAACTAGAGTATGAACGTAATAACAAAATAATCAAGTGAATATGGAAAAAGAAAGGAAACAAAAGCCGAGGGGAATAAGGAATAACAATCCCCTGGCCATAAATCAACTAAAATCCCACGTTATAAAGCATAACGTGGGATTTGTCGTCTATGGGAATAGCCCTAAATAAAGGCATCCTGAGAGATTTGTCAATTTTGTCAATCGTCAATTTCAGGGCGATTGCCGGAAAGGTGCGGATTAGCACTCGCGGTAGAAGTCGAGGGCGTCGCGGATTTCGTCCTCTGAGGCGGTTTGGTTGATGCGGATATCGCCAACGTCACCGAGGAGAGTGAAATTAATGTCGTGGCCGGTGTTCTTCTTGTCGTGATGCATGAGTGCGAGGAGCTGGGGGTAGTCGTCGCAGGTGATGGGCATGCGGCCGTAGTGAGACTTGATGGCGGCAACGGTCTGGCGCATCTTCTGCTGCGGGAAACCGGTCTTGACACAACAGAGGTAGAGCTCAACGATAAGTCCGTAGGCGACGGCATAGCCGTGGAGGACGGGCTTACGCTCGAGGGCCAACGACTCGAAGGCATGACCGGCGGTATGACCGAGGTTTAGGGCCTTGCGAATGCCGTGCTCGGTGGGGTCCTCGGTGACGATGCGCTGCTTGACGGCAACGCTTTCGGCGAGCATGGGAGCTAGAGAATCTAGACGGTCTAGATTTTCTAGAGATTCTAGAGGATCCAGAGATTCTAGAAATTCTAGGAGTTGGGCCCACATGCGGTCGTTGGAAATCAGGCCGTGCTTCAGCATCTCGGCATAGCCGGAGAGGAGGTTCTCGCGGTCCATGGTGCGCAGGAAGGTGGTGTCGAGGATGACTGAGCTGGCATTGGAGAAGACACCGATCTCGTTTTTCAGTCCCCCGAAATTAAAGCCGGTCTTGCCACCCACGGAGGCATCGACCATGGAGAGCAGCGTGGTGGGGATGTTGATGTACTGAATGCCGCGCTTGAAGGTAGAGGCGGCGAAACCGCCGAGGTCGGTGACCATGCCGCCACCGAGATTGATCATGAGCGAATGGCGCGTGGCCCCGAGACGCTGGAGTTCGGACCAGACGTGGGTGACGGAGTCGAGCGTCTTATGGGTGTCGGTGTCGGGTATGACGATGCGCCGTGCGTCGCGCATGCAGTCGTAATCGGCGACGACGGGCAGACAGAGCCGCTCGGTGGTGGTGTCGACAAGTACGAACAACTGGTCATATTTGCAAGCAGCAATCGCTTCACTGAGCGATTGCTGCAAGTTATCGGAAATGATGACTTTCTGCGGTTCCATAGGGTTATTCACCAATGTATTTTGCAATGGTCTGGATGCACTTATCGGCATTGACGGGTTTCGCCAAGAAGTCGTCGCAACCGGCATCGAAGGCCGCGTGGCGATCGCTGTCGAAAGCGTTAGCGGTAAGTGCAACGACGGGCAGTTCGGGCTGTGCGGCCTTGATCTGGCGCGTGGCCTCGAGACCGTCCATGACGGGCATCTTGATGTCCATGAGGACGAGGTCGGGTTTCTCGGACGCTGCCAGTTCCACGGCTTCCTGTCCGTTGCGGGCACGGAAGAATTCGTAGTGACGCTTCAGGATATAGTTCATCAGCATGTAGTTGCTGTCGTTGTCTTCTGCTACAAGTATTCTTTTCATAACTTTATACTTTAAACCTTAAACTTTAAACTTTAAACTTTGAATTACGCTCTTCCGCCCTGATTGGAGTAGGCTGTTCCTTCGTGAACGCCTTCACCGGGTACATAACCCTTCCAACGCCAGAGCTTGGTCATATCCTCGAGGGTCTTGCCCTTGGTCTCGGGAACCAGTCGCCATACGAAGATGGCAGCGATGACACAGATGCAGCCGTAGAGACCGTAGGTGAACCAATGGCCGAAGTCGTCGCCCTCGGTGAGGTGCATGTTGAACATCGGCACGAAGGTGGAGGATACGATGAAGTTGAAGATCCACTGAAAGGCCACGGCGATGGCTACAGCGGCACCACGGATGGTGTTGGGGAAGATTTCGGCAATGAGAACCCAGCAGATGGGACCCCACGAGAACATGAAGCATGCCGAATAGAGGAGCAATGAGGCGGCGGTGACGAGCTCGAGACCGGCATGGCCGAAGGTGACGGCGACGCCGAAGGCACCGAGTGCCATGCCCAGTGAACCGAAGATGAGGAGGGGTTTGCGTCCCCACTTCTCGACGGTAAAGATGGCAACGAGGGTGAAGAGGATGTTGATGACACCCATGAAGACGGTAATCATCATCGGGTTGTCCATGCCCATATCGCCGAAGATGCGCGGTGCGTAGTAGAGTACGGCATTGATGCCGACGGCCTGCTGGAAGACGCTGAGCATGATGCCGATGAAGATACACATGGCACCATAGGACATGAGGCGTTCGGTCTTCTGAACGAGCGTCTCCTTGATGGCCTGGAGGATGAACTGTGCACGCTCGCTACCATTGATGCGTGTCAGTACGTTGAGTGCGTGCTGGTCCTTGCCGACAGCGACGAGGTAACGCGGTGACTCAGGCACGAAGCAGATGAGCAGTGCGAAGAGTCCTGCGGGGACAGCCTCGGAACCGAACATGTAACGCCAACCGGTGGTAACGGTCCACTGTGCTGCGGGATTGATGGCTGCGATGCCCTTACCCATTTCCTCTACGAGGGGCTGGATGTGGTCGCCGAGGATGAAGAAGTTAACGAAATAAACCACCAGCTGACCGAAGATGATGGCAAACTGGTTGCAGGAGACGAGCATGCCTCGGATGTTGGAGGGTGCTATCTCGCTGATATACATCGGGCAGATGGCTGATGCGAGACCTACGCCGATGCCACCGATGACGCGGTAGATGTTGAACATGATGAGCAGCGAGTAGCTGGGTTCTCCGTGGGTGAAGAACAGGAACTCGGGCTCCATGGATCCCAGTGCTGAGATGAAGAAGAGGAGTCCGGCAATGATCAGCGAGCGCTTACGTCCCAGATTGGTTGCCAGGAAGCCGGAGAGGGCAGAACCGATTATACAGCCTATGAGTGCGCTGGCAGAGGTGAATCCGTGCCAACCATCGGTATAGGCAAAGTCCTTTGACTCCATGAAAAACGCCTGAAGACCCTTTTCGGCTCCAGAGATGACGGCCGTATCATAGCCGAACAATAGTCCGCCGAGTACGGCGACCAAAACAATTGAGAAAAGGTAGGCCGAGCTACCACGTTTTTGGTATTCCATATTTGATTTTTTATTGGTTATTCGTTAACAGATTACAAAAGTAATGCTTTTCTTCGAAATTCATTTGGAAATATCACACTTTTTAACTAATTTTGCGCAGAAAATGGCTTTTGAGCAAGTTATAGGACAACGAGAGGTGCAGCAGCGCCTGATGCGGATGGTGGATGAAGAGCGTCTGCCTCATGCTATTATGCTGACCGGACCACAGGGTGCGGGGAAGCTGGCACTGGCCATTGGTTTTGCGAAAGTGCTGCTGTCGCAAGGCGGCGAGACGAGCATGTTCGGCGAACCCGTCGAGAGTCCGATGCTTCGCAAGCTAGAACATCCCGACCTGCACTTCACCTACCCTACCATCAAGTTGCCGTCGATGAGTGCCGACCACAAACCGGTGAGCGACGACTTCGCCCGCGAGTGGCACGAACTGGTAATGGCGGGTCCCTACTTCACCATGAACGAATGGTTGGAGCTGATGGGCGGTGAGAACCAGCAGGCCATCATCACCGCCGGTGAGAGTGACGAACTGGTGCGTAAGTTGTCGCTGAAGTCGAGCCAGGGAGGCTATAAGGTGAGCATCGTGTGGTTGCCCGAGCGCATGAATCATGAATGTGCGAACAAAATCCTGAAGTTGCTGGAGGAGCCGCCTTCGCAGACAATATTCCTCATGGTGTGCAACGAGCCCGAAAAGCTGTTGGAAACCATCCGCAGCCGCGTGCAACGTGTCGATGTAAAGAAGATTGACACCGAGGACATCCGTCAGGCACTGATGGAGAAGCGCGGACTGACGGAGGACGAAGCACAGCGCATCAGCCGCATGGCAAACGGCAGTTGGCTGAAGGCGTTGGAAATGCTGAGTGCAGATTCGGAGAACGAGCTGTTTCTGGATATGTTCCAGACGCTGATGCGCCTGTCGTACCAGCGTAAGGTGAAGGACTTGAAGACGTGGTCGGAGCGCATGGCATCGCTGGGTCGCGAGAAGCAGAAGCGGTTTCTGGACTATTTCCTGCGGCTCGTGCGCGAGAACTTCATGTATAACTTCAAGCAGGAAGACCTTTGCTACATGACGCAGCGCGAAGAGGATTTCGCCAAGAATTTCGCGAGATTCATCAACGAAGCCAACGTGCTGCCCATCTATGACCTTATCAACAAGGCCATCCGCGACATCGGACAAAATGCCAATGCGAAGATCGTGTTTTACGACATGGCACTGCAAATGATAGTGCTTCTGATTCAGAAGTGACGAAATAACGGAATAACGGAATAACGACATAAAAGAAACTAAGATAAAAAATGGAAAAAGAACTCGAGATAAAGACTGGTTGCGACCGAGGGCTATGTAAACATGCCATCGGACGACAGGACCGTCAGTTGAATACCTACGACTGGTTGGCCGACGTGCCAGGGAATACCGACACGACGGATTTGGTGGAGGTGCAGTTCAAGCATACACGCAAGGGCTATTACCACAACGTGAACAATCTGCCGCTGAAAAAGGGCGACATCGTGGCCGTAGAGGCGAACCCGGGTCACGACATCGGTGTAGTGACGCTGACGGGACGACTGGTGCACATGCAGTTGAAGAAGGCGAACCTGAAGAGTGCCGACGACATCCGCCGCATCTATCGCATAGCACGCCAGACCGACATCGATAAGTTCAAAGAGTCGAAGCGTCTGGAGCATGCGACGATGATTGAGAGCCGTCAGATTGCCAAGAACCTGGGTCTGAAGATGAAGATTGGCGACGTGGAGTATCAGGGCGACGGTCAGAAGGCCATTTTCTATTATATTGCCGACGAGCGTGTGGACTTCCGCCAGCTCATCAAGGACTTGGCAGCCGCATTCCATATCCGTGTGGAGATGAAGCAGATTGGTGCGCGTCAGGAGGCCGGACTCATCGGTGGAACGGGTCCCTGTGGACGTGAGCTCTGCTGTGCCACTTGGATGAAGAACTTCTCGAGCGTCGGTACATCGGCTGCACGTTTCCAGGACATCTCGCTGAATCCGCAAAAGCTAGCAGGTATGTGTGCCAAGTTGAAGTGCTGTCTGAACTATGAGGTGGACGACTACGTGGAGGCAAGTCGCAAACTGCCGTCGAAAGAGGCCATCCTGCAGACGCTGGACGCTGACTACTATTATTTCAAGGCCGACATCCTGGCAGGGCTTGTCACCTACTCTACCGACAAGAACATTGCCGCCAATCTGGAGACGATTACTGCCGAACGTGCCAAACAGATTGTGGAGATGAACCGTCAGGGCGAGAAGCCGGAATCGCTGTTGGAGGACGGCAAGAAGAAAGCCCCGCAAGGTCCTATCGACTTGGCAACTCAGGAGAACATTGCCCGTTTCGACCGTGCCAAGAAAAAGAAGAAAAAGAAGAAGAAAAAGCCCCAGCAGCCCCAAGATGCTCAATAATAAGCATACCTTATTATATATTAGTAGCCTCGCGCTACTTATCATGCTTCTGACAGCCTGTGACAAACGGACCGTCTATCATCACTATGAGCACACCCCACTATCGGGATGGGAACGCAACGACACGCTCTCGTTTGTCGTCGGCCCTGTCGGTGAGTCGGGATCATACGCAGAGGATTTGGGACTGCGTATCAGCAATGAATATCCGTTTATGGCTCTGAACCTGATTGTCGACCAAGAGGTTAGTTCTACACACGAAAAACGTCGCGACACGCTTGTGTGCGACCTCATCACTGAGCAAGGAGTCCCTACAGGGCAAGGTGTGAGCCAATATCAGTATTCGTTTCATGTGACCACGATGGAACTGCAAAGCGGCGATAAGCTTTATGTTTCCGTGCGCCACGACATGAAACGCGAGATACTACCGGGCATTGCGGATGTCGGACTGAAGTTAAGCAGGAAATAGCCTTCTTGACTCCTTAACTTCTCAATAGATTCCTGCTGGCGTCGAGGCGCAGGAAGATAAACAGCAGGAAGGTGAATCCCCACAGCGAGGAACCGCCATAGCTGAAGAACGGCAGCGGGATGCCGATGACGGGCGTCAGTCCGAGCACCATGCCGACGTTGATGAACACGTGGAACAGGAAGATGGACAATACGCAATAGCCGTAGATGCGTCCGAAGGAATGTGGCTGACGTTCGGACAAATAAATCAGGCGCAGTATCAGTGCCAGGAACAATACCAGCACACCAGCCGAACCAAGGAATCCTTCCTCTTCGCCAACGGTGCAGAAGATGAAGTCGGTGTCCTGTTCGGGAACGAACTTCAACTTGGTCTGTGTTCCATTGAGGAATCCCTTGCCTTCGAGTCCTCCGGAGCCGATGGCAATCTCCGACTGGTGTACGTTATATCCCGCACCACGCAGGTCTTCATCCAATCCCAGCAGCACGTTGATACGTGAGCGCTGGTGGGGCTCCATCACGTTCTGCATGATGAAGTCGGCACCATAGAAGAATCCCAGAGATCCTAAGGCGAATAATGCTATAAAGAAATAGGAACGTATGCGCGTGCCTAAGCCTTCCCACAGTAAATATCCTACGAGCAGAGCCGTCAGTCCCATTTGAATATAGGTGATGTCGAAAGACAATTTCAGGAATATGAGTGACACGAGCGTTGCACCAATGCAGTAGAGCAGCAACTTCCATGCCAAGCGACGGTTGCAATAGACCCATACCATGCCGATGGAGAAAAGCTGTATCAGCAGGATGACAGAGAACTTGCCGACGCTGGTGGGTGTCTCGCCGAAGTGGACGTCGGCAAAGCGGATGCCTACTACGAAATAGATGACCATGGCCACTCCCGTAAACAGGATGGATCCCGGCATTCCCTCGCGGTAGAACATGAGGAAGAAGGCGAGATAGACCAGTGCGGAACCCGTCTCACGCTGCAACACGATACATATCATCGGCATCAGGATGAGCAGCAACGTCATTCCGAAATGTTTCCAGATATGGATGCTATAGCCGTAAGCCGACATGAATTTCGCCAATGCCAGTGCTGTGGCGAATTTGGCAAACTCGGCAGGTTGAAGTCGCAGCGGACCCAGTACGAGCCACGAGCGCGAGCCCTTGATGCTATGTGGGTTGAATATGGTGGCAAAGAGCAGTAAGAGCAGTGCGCCATAGATGATGTAGGAAAAGGTGTCGTAGAACCTGTCGTCGAGCATGACGATAACGAATCCCAGCGCAATGCTCGTCCCAATCCAGACAATCTGCATACCCGAACGTGTGTCGAGACTGAAGATGTCCGTCTCGCCATACGAGTAACTGGCTCCGCAGACACTGATCCATCCGAAGGTCAGCAGGGCGATATAAATGGCTATCGTCCACCAGTCGATGCTGCGCAATACACTCTGTTGCTTCTTACCTGCTTGTTGTACCATACGATATATGTCTGTGTTGGAATTCGGTAGCTCGCTTCTGAGAGGCTTCCGATAGTTTTCCGTGAATATACTGTTCCATGATGAGTCCGCCGAGAGGCACACCATACGTGGCACCCCAACCACCGTTCTCGACGTAAACGGCAACGGCAATCTTCGGATTCTCCATCGGGGCGAAACCCATGAACACCGAATGGTCGTGACCGCGGTTCTGTGCGGTACCGGTCTTGCCACACGCCTGGAAATCGTAACGGGACAGTTCGTGACACGTTCCGCCCGTAGCCGAAGCTCTCATACCTTGCACCACATAGTCGTAAGACTCACGAGTGGCCTTAGTGCGGCGGTGCTGAGTGTAAAGGGTGTCGAGTTTCTCACCTTGCACGTGTTTGACGACGTGGGGGGTGATGAACCATCCGCGATTAGCGATCGTAGCACCCAGATTAGCAATCTGCAAGGGAGTGGCAGTGACCTCACCCTGTCCGATGGCAATGGAAATGACGGTCAGTCCGTTCCACGACTTCTTGTAACGGTTGTCGTAATAGTCGCCATTAGGAATCATGCCGCGCTTCTCGCCCGGCAGGTCGATGCCCAGCGGATAGCCAAAGCCCATCGATACCATATAGTCGCGCCACACGTTCATGGCATCATGGACGTTGCCGTACTTGCTGATGTTCTGGTTTATCATGTAGTAGAGTCCCCAGCAGAAATAACCGTTGCACGACGTTGACAACGCAGGCACCAGGGGCAAGGGAGAGCCATGACCGTGACAGCCCACGTGCAGGCCTTTGAAATTGAAGCCGTGACCGCAAGGATAGGCGGTATGTGTAGGATGCAGAATGCCTTCAGACATGAAAGTCAGTCCCTGAGTGGTCTTAAACGTTGAACCCGGAGGATACATACCCATGATACTACGATTCAAGAGGGGTTTCCATACGTTGCGCTGCAATTCCTGATGACTCTTCGAACGCTGGCGTCCCACCATCATTCGCGGGTCATACGACGGCGAAGACACCATGCAGAGCACTTCACCCGTCGAGGGTTCTATGGCAACGATAGAGCCGATTTTTCCTTCCATCAGTCGCTCGCCTAATGCTTGGAGATCGGCGTCAAGACTTAGTGTCAGGTTCTTTCCTGCCACAGGACGGCGGTCGAACTTTCCGTTCTGGTAGCGTCCTTGTATGCGACCATGTGCATCGCGCAACAGAATCTGAATACCCTTTTCCCCTCGCAGCTGTTTCTCGTAACTGCGCTCGATACCGAGTTTACCAATGTAGTCGCCAGCCTGATAGTAGTCGTCCTCCTCGATATCGGCGGGAGAAACTTCTGCCACGTCACCAAGAACGTGAGCGGCAAAGGGGTACTGATATTGTCGGATGGTACGGCGCTGGACGTAGAAACCGGGGAAGCGGAACATCTTCTCCTGGAAGACGGAGAAGTCCTTGTCCGACAATTGACTCATGAATATCTGCTGTGTAAAGCGCGAATAGCCGGGGTTCTTGTTGCGGTCCTTGATGGTTTCCATCCTGCGGTCGAACTCATCGCGAGTGATGTTCAGTGCCTCGCAGAAGTCGAGCGTGTCGAGGTGGTCTTTGGCTTCATTCATCACCACCATGATGTCGTAAGCAGGCTGATTGTACACCAGCAACTTGCCGTTACGGTCGGTGATGACACCTCGCGAGGGGTATTCTATCTTTTTCAGAAATGCGTTCGAGTCGGCACTCTTCTTGTAGTCGTCGCTGGATATCTGCAACTGAAACAAACGGATGATGTATACCACCACGATGAGTATGGCCACTCCGCCAATGACATAGTGCCTGTATTCCGCCCCGTAATCCTTCATTTACTGCTTGTTTTTGAAGATTTCAAAGGTGTAGATGAGCAGCACCGTTATTAACGTACTGCCAACGATGCACATAGCCCATTGCAGCCAGTTGAAGAAGTTGAAGAACTCGAGCGAATAGAACAATATACAATAGAGCAATACCAGCGTTATCATGTAAATAGAATACTTGCTGGGGCCGAGTGTAGTTAATGACGGTTTCAGATTGTCAGCCGAATCGCGCGGGAGGAACAATTGGACGAAATATGGCTGTATGGTGGCAATGAATGTCAGTGACGCTGCCGCCACACCTGGTGTGTTTGCGAAGATGTCGATAAACAATCCGAGAAAGAAACTCCACAGCAGAATGGCCCATTTGGGTTGGTTCTGCTCGAAGCCAAGCACAAAATAGATGTAGAGCAGCGGTGTGGCATAGTGGAACAGGTGGATACGTCCCAACACAATAGCCTGTGCCAGTACGAAAAGGACAAATAGCAATCCACGTTTCAATAAATCTGCCGTCATAAACTTTACCTCTTACATCTTATATCACTCCGACACGTTTAGCTTCAGCGAGTCTCTTGCGGCTTGCATCAGTCGCATCCGCTCAGCAATCGTCTTATCGCTGATGACCACTACATCACGCAAATTGCCGAAATCCGTCGACAAGCGCACCTGCAGACGATACGACAGTCCGTCGCGCGAGTTATACACTTGCTTGATTTGACCTACGAGTATGCCTGGTGGGAAAATGGTCGAGAAACCGTTCGTCTCCACCCAATCGCCCTTGTTGAAGCGTGCGTGACGGGGAATATCCTCCACATAAGCAATTCCTGCATCCCTACCGTCCCATCGCAACACACCGAAATAGCCTCTGTCGCGGATGGCACAGCTGATGCGAGACGATTTCATGTTCAGCACGGGAATAACGATGCTGTAATGTGCATTGGTTAAGTAAACCACACCGACGACACCCTTTCCGCAGGCTACACCCATGCCGACCTCGACACCATCCTTCTCACCTTTATCGATGGTTATCAAGTTGTTTGCCAGATGCAGTTCGTTGGTTACCACCTTGGCAGGTATCAGTTTGTATTGCTGCAGTTTCTCCAGTTCCTGTTGCTCTTTGACGTCCGTCTCAGTGGTCGCCTCCGCATAGAGACGTCGCAACTGAGTGACTTGACGCTCCAGATAGAAATTGCGAAGCGTCAAGTCCTCATTAACTTTAGTCATCGAGAAGAACGATTCCATCCACGATGTCCATTCGTATACCTTGCCCGTAACCCAATTGGCAGACGTAAACCATACGCTGTTTTGATAGTTGTTATACTGAAACAGCAGTACGGCACACAACGCCTCGAGCAATACGAACAGAAACCAGTGGAAATGGTTTCTCAGAAACTCCAGCAGGTTTCTCATTTACGGTCAAAGAACTTTAACCATTAACCGTAATTATCTCATCAAGAACGAGAAGCGGTCAACATTCTTCAGTGCAATGCCGGCACCCTTTGCCACTGAGTGCAATGGGTCTTCAGCAATGTGGAACGGAATATTGATCTTGTTCTCCAAACGACGGTCCAGACCGCGCAGCAGTGCACCACCACCTGCCAACCAGATACCATTCTTCACAATATCTGCATACAATTCGGGAGGTGTATTCTCCAAAGCGGAGAGTACGGCATTCTCTATCTTAGCAACGGTTTTGTCCAGACAGTGGGCAATTTCCTGATAGCATACGGGAACCTCCATAGGCAGGGCCGTGATACGGTTTGGACCATGAACAACGTAGTCCTCGGGAGCCTCATCGCCCAAGTCGGTCAATGCCGAACCTACGGCAATCTTGATACGCTCTGCCATACGCTCCGATACCTTCACGTTGTGCTGACGTGACATATATTCCTGAATATCAGCGGTCAAATCGTCACCAGCGGTACGAATAGAGTTGTTCGACACGATGCCACCCAGTGAAATAACGGCAATCTCAGTAGAACCGCCACCGATATCAACAATCATGTTACCCTCGGGGGCCTCAACATCAATACCAATACCGATAGCAGCAGCCATCGGCTCAAAAATCAGATATACGTCACGACCATCGGCATGTTCTGCAGAATCGCGTACGGCACGTAATTCCACCTCAGTAGAACCTGAGGGTACACCAATCACCATACGCAGTGAAGGTGAAAACAGGCGGTGACCCGTGTGTACCATCTTAATCAGTCCACGCATCATCTGCTCACAGGCAGAGAAATCGGCAATCACACCGTCTCTCAACGGACGCACGGTACGTATATTGTCATGTGTCTTCTCATACATCATCTTGGCCTTCTCACCCACGGCAATCATCTTGTCGGTGTGGCGGTCCAGCGCAACTACTGACGGCTCGTCAACCACAATCTTATCATCACTGATAATGATGGTGTTAGCCGTTCCCAAGTCCATTGCTATCTCCTGAACAAAACTAAAAAATCCCATAAATTCTTTACTTCTTTAACTTCTCTTACTACTTTTCTTCTTTATTTCTCGAACCAAGCGTGAATGGCTGTGTCGTAGTGCGAGCTAACGCCAAAGGCACGTGTGGCAAGCATACGACGCTGAGCTTTCGTGGTCTCGGCACCCTGCTTATTGAGGATATCTAACAATACAGAGTACTCAGCCTTAGACGGAACTATCACCACGTCATTGAAATTTTTTGCTGCTGCACGAATCAGCGAGATGCCGCCAATGTCAATCTTCTCGATGATATCCTCTTCGCTGGCACCGCTTGCAACGGTCTGTTCGAAGGGATACAGGTCGACCACAACGAGGTCAATCTCAGGAATCTCATACTGAGCCATCTGCTGACGGTCACTCTCCAACTCACGTCTGCCCAGAATACCTCCGAACACCTTCGGATGCAATGTCTTCACACGGCCACCGAGGATAGAGGGATACGTCGTCACGTTCTCCACCTTCTCACACTGGTAGCCCAGCGATTCAATAAACGTCTGAGTGCCGCCTGTCGACAGGAACTTCACGCCCTCGTCGTTCAGTTTCTTCAGCAACTCTTCAAGCCCATCCTTATGAAACACCGAGATGAGCGCAGTCTTAATTTTCTTGTTGTCTGCCATAAAAAATAATATAACGCGTTATGAATTATTATCCTTTGAGCCTGCAAAATTACAAAAAAGTTTGCACTCTTAGCAAAGAATTTACGAAAAAAAACGGTTTAAAATAAAAAATATAATGTATGTCAAGCGAGAATTCGTTTTTTCTTTGTACCTTTGCCGACGAAATGTCAACCAATTACTTTTTTTTGCATGAAAAGAATTATTGTTTCCGCTGCTATTGCAGCCCTCGTAACAGTCAACGCCTTCGCTGGCGGACTGATGACCAACACCAACTATCACATTGCCTTCGACCGCATGA
This sequence comes from uncultured Prevotellaceae bacterium, assembly GCA_902774925.1. GTDB lineage: Bacteria > Bacteroidota > Bacteroidia > Bacteroidales > Bacteroidaceae > Prevotella. Next base: position 12,831 of record CACYKE010000012.1, read on the forward strand.
TGGCCCGAGGCGCAACGACAGACATCGACGCCGTTTTCAGCAATCCCGCAGGTCTTGCCTGGGGACACGAAGGATGGCAACTGTCACTCAACTTCCAGAAGCCTTGGCAGTATCGTGATATCAAACTCACCACGCAAGCTGGCAGTCACACCTATGAAGGTAAAGCCTCTGCACCCATCGTGCCCGCATTCTTTGCCTCCTACAAAAAGGATCGCTGGGCGGTGTCCGGCATGCTTGGCATCGTAGGCAGTGGCGGCTTCGTCGAATACAAGGAGGGTGTCCCCATGTTCAATGCATTACTGGGGGGCGTCATTACTTCGCTCACACAAGGTCTGTCCGAAGTGACTGGTGGCGCTACGCCCGTCGTCACTCCCAACCAATTCGATTCTGAGATGAAAGGCAAACAGTACATTTATGGCGGACAGGTCAATTTCACTTATAAGGTGCTCGACTGCCTCTCTGCAGCCGTAGGCTTCCGCGCCAACTACTACGACGGTTACTATCGCGGTCACGTCAACGCAAACCATTCCTCTATCGGAAACCTTGCCAGTCTGTCGCTCGACGTCGACCAGAAGGGTTGGGGCTTTACGCCCATCGTCAGCCTGGCCTTCCGTCAGGGTCCTTTCTCGCTGACCGCACGTTATGAGTTCCGCACGAAAATCGAGACTAAGAACGAGACAAACAGTCTGAACGCTGACCTGAACACAACTAAGTTAGTTACGGAACCGCTAACACAATTAGTGGTAGCTGGTGCCATTACGGCAGCACAAGCTCAGGCCATCGGACAAGGCATTCAGGAGAAGATGAGCGGTGGTCTCAGTGCTTATACTGCTCCATACGAGGACGGTGCCAAGACGCGCTACGACATGCCCGCATTGCTCTCTGTTGCAGCAGGTTATGAGTTCACACCGAATCTCCGTGCTACGCTAGAGTATCATTTCTTCGACGACAAGAATGCCAAGATGGCTAACGACCGTCAGAAGGAGCTCACTCACGGCACTCATGAGATTCTTGCTGGTGTTGAATGGGATATCAACGACAAGTTCACTGTCAGTTGTGGCGGTCAGCGCACCGACTACGGACTTTCCGACGGCTACCAGCAGAACATTTCGTTTGCCTGCGACAGCTATAGTATAGGTCTCGGCGGTGCTTGGAACATCAACAAGCAGGTACGTCTCAATGCCGGTTACTTCTGCTCGCTCTACAGCGACTACGACAAACAAACCACCTACGGTCTCGAAACCTATTCACGCACCAACCACGTTATTGGCGTCGGCGTTGACTACAAATTCTAACATAACCAAATATCAAAATAAAAAGAGTGGGCAAAACCCAATTGGTCTGCCCACCTTTTTTTTATTATTTCCGATACCGTTTACTTGAATAAGCTCTGAGCCATCTGGTAGAGGCAACGGCGCCAAGTGAGGAACTCGTGGGCGGTACCCTCGGAGATAAGGCCCTCTGCATTGTAGCCTGCAGCCTTGAGGTCAGCAACGCTCTTGTTGATACCAGCAGGATTCTCCTTGTCGCCACAACCCTCAAAGATATACTTCACGACCTTCGGATTCTTAATCTCATCGGGAGCATACTGACCACCAGAGAGCAGTCCCCAATAGCCGAAGACCTCAGGACGGCGCAGGGTGATGAGCTTCGTCTCCATACCACCCATTGAAAGACCTGCCAGAGCACGGTTCCACTTGCCTTCCTTTGTCAAGAATTGCTTTTCGATGACAGGGATGAGTTCGTCAATAAGTAGCGTCTCGAACTCCTTAGCGGTGAACTGACCAATGGTACCAAACTTGATGTCGTTAGTCAGACCGTAAGCCATAACGACGATGAAAGGTTTAATCTTGCCGTCAGCAATCAGGTTATCCATGATGATGCCGGCCTTACCCTGTACGGGCCAGCTGGTCTCATTCTCACCCCAACCATGCTGGAGGTACAGAACGGGATAGCGTTCCTGCTTTCCTTTCACGAGTTTGCCGTAGCCATACGGCAGATAGACGTTAGCAGTCTGCATCTTACCAGTACTCTCAGACCAGAAGTTCACCTGCTGGATGTTGCCATGAGGAATGTCCTTGCGCCAGGCGTAGAAGTCCTGATCTGGAGCGGGAATCTCAATACCGCTCTCCCAACGGCACGAACCGAAGTAGTTATGTGTGCCAGGATCGTTGAACGTGCCGCCATCGATAGTCAGGTGATAGTAGTGGAAACCAGGATCCATCGGACCTTCGGTAGTTCCTACCCACACACCGTCCTTGTCCTTGCGCAGCACCGTACCGCCACGACCGCCGAGACCGAGGCTGACAATGACCGACTTAGCATCAGGAGCCTCAACACGGAAACGGGCATAACCCTCGCTATTAACCTTCGGCCATTCCTGTCCGGGCTGGTTCATGGGGTTGGGTACGAAGTCCTCCTTAGGAACAGCATTGTCAAGAGCTGGATTAAAGTTCTTGATGGCATAGTAAGCCTGCTTGGGCTTGTAGTTCTCGTCAAAAGGCAGCGGATGGTTGTTCACGCCGAGCCACGAGTCGCGGTCGCCAAGGTTCCAGAAGGTCACACAATCGATGACATCCTTATGCTTGCGGAAGATCTTGAAGATGCGAGCATATTGGTCGGTGAGCAGCGTGTTCATATAACCAGCCACGGGTTTGTTCTCACCACGTGAGAAGCGCAACTGACCACCCATCTCAGTGTTCATGCGGATGTCGAGCTCGGTGACGTGAATGTGCTTCACCAACTCCTTATACTTCGTGATGGCAGCGTCGATATCCTCCTCAGAGGGGCCGTAGACATTGTAGTGACCCTGCATACCAATTCCGTCGATGGGTACACCGGCATCCTTCATCTTTTTCACCATATTATATATACGGTCGCGCTTGCCGGGGTCGCACTCGTTGTAGTCGTTATAGAACAACAGGGCGTTGGGATCAGCCTCACGGGCAAACTCGAAAGCCTTGGCAATGAATTCGTCGCCACAGAGCTGGTAGTGACGGCTATCACGATAGGGACTGGGGGCCTGACCACGGCGTCCGAAGCCGCCAAAGCCACCAAAACCTCCACCGTCGGAGATGGCTTCGTTCACAACGTCCCAGCAATAGACGACATCCTTGTAACGATTGACAACGGTGTGGATGTGGTCGCGCAGACGCTCATAGAACACCTCTTTCTTGACGGGCTTACCCTTCTTGTCGGTAAACATCCAGTCGGCAAACTGTGAGTGCCAGCAAAGGCAGTGACCGCGCAGTTTGATGCCGTTCTGACGGCAGAAATTGGCAATCTTGTCGGCTTTCTCCCAGTTCCACTCACCCTCCTTGGGATGTAGTTCACCAGGCTTCATGTCGTTCTCAGCAGTGATGCTGTTGAACTCAGCCTTTACCAGATTAATCTGGTCGTCATTGCTCACATTACGCTGGTTGAGGGCTACACCAATCATGAAATAGTCCTTGTAAGCGTCTTTCAGTTTCACTGTTGGATTAGGGTCTTGGGGTGCTCCCCATTGTGCCCAAAGGCTCGTGGTAGTCATAGCTAACACGAGGGCAAGGGCAGTTTTAAATGTTTGTCTCATTGTGTTGATTTTTAGGAATTATAAATAATAATTATTTGATTTCGATAGTAAGTTTCTTGAGGTCCTTGTCGGCCGAACTATTGCCAACAAGAATCTCATACTTGCCAGGCTTCACACGCATAGTGTTTGTCTCAGGATCCCAGAATTCAAAGCTCTTGCGGTCGAGTGTCAACTTAGTGCTAACCGTCTGTCCAGCCTTCACATCAACACGTTCGAAAGCACGGAGTGACTTCAGCGGACCATCTGGATCCTGCAGGTTACGGACATAGAGTTGCAGAACCTCTGTGCCGTTCTTCGCACCTGTATTCGTGACGGGAACGGTGATGGCGACCAAATCGCCATCCACATGACTGGTGGCTGCGCCTACCTCGAAAGTGGTGTACGACAAGCCATAGCCGAATGGGAACAAGGCATCGGTGAAATAACGATACGTGCGGCCCTTCATCGAGTAGTCCTCATAGTCCGGCAGCTGGGAAGAACTCTTATAGAATGTCACAGGCAGCTTGCCACTGGGGTTCACATCGCCAAAGAGCACATCAGCAACAGCCGTACCTCCCTCTTGACCAGGATACCAAGCCTGTACGATGGCTTCACAGGTCTCTGTCTCTGGTTGCAAAGCGATACACGAACCTGAGCAATTGACGAAGATAATTTGCTTGCCGGCAGCCTTCAGTGCCTTCAGGAATTCGCGCTGCACCTTAGGCAGTTCGATATGTGTGCGGTCGCCACCCTTGAAACCATCAATATCCACAGGCATCTCCTCGCCTTCTAAGCTAGGAGCGATACCACCTACAAAAATCACCTTGTCGATACCCTTCAGCTGGGCAATGGTCTCTTGATAGTTGATGGGGTGTTCTTTGGCGATGTTGATGGCCAAATTAGCATTATAGGTATGGATGTGCGCAAAGCGTACCTCTATATTATAACTCTTACCCTTTTCAGCCTGGATTGCTACGCGATTGGGTGTGGTGCGCCAAATGTGATGACGGAACTTCTGGACGCCATCGATATAGAGTTCGAAATGTCCACAACCATCTACATTCACAACGTATTCACCAGACTCGTTAGGTGTAAATACGGTCTCATATTTTGCAGAGAAGTCCTCGAGCTGTACACCAGGGGCGAAGTTATGCATGCCAAAGGTGGTAACAGCCAGCGGTGCGGTATAGTACTGCGTCGTCACTGGTTTACCCTCCATCAGACGGTTGTTCCAGAAGGTGCCCTTCATACCCTTCTTGCCCTCGAAACTGCACTGCGAGGCCATCAGACATTCCATCACTTTGTCATACGTCAGGTCGCAGCCAGCAGCATAGAACAACTTCTTCTGTTTGGCCTTGACACCATCAAGGATAGTAACAGTATGATTGGGCTGACCGTTATAATTCCCCCACATCATTGGCGTATTGTCAGCATTAGGTCCGATAACGGCAATCTTCTCCTTACCTTTCTGCAAAGGGAGGATATCGTTGTTATTCTGAAGCAACACAATGCTCTGGCGTGCCATATCGAGTGAGATATTGGCAGAAGCTTTTGTTGACATTGCAGAATAAGGAATCTTAGACCATTCCACCAATGAAGGATCGTCCATCTCGCCAAGGTCGAAGCGGCCTTCGAGCAGTCGGATGACATGCTTGTCAACCTCAGCCTCAGTAATAAAACCACGTTGTATCGCCTCAGGAATGCTCTTGTAGGCATAGCCGTAGCCGCACTCCACGTCAGTACCAGCGATAGTAGCCTTTGCAGAGGCATGAACAGGGTCAGAGGAAGATTTGTGAGACTCATAGAAATCACTCACAGCACCACAATCGCTCACTACCAAATATTGGAATCCCCACTCATCGCGCAGAATAGTCTGCAACAGACGCTGACTGCCACAACAGGGATCATCGTCCAAACGTTGATAGGCACACATCACTTCACGCACCTTAGCATCCTGCACCAGCGTCTTGAAGGCAGGCATATAGGTCTCCCACATATCACGCGGCGACACATTGGTCAAATTGGCAGAGTGACGTGTATATTCAGGACCGCTATGAACGGCATAGTGCTTGGCACAGGCCCACAGCTTACGGTATTTGGCTGTCTCAGGACCCTGCAGACCTTTTACGACCTGCACACCCATCACACTCGTCAAATAGGGGTCCTCTCCATAGGTCTCCTGTCCCCTGCCCCATCGCGGGTCGCGGAAGATATTTACGTTGGGCGTCCACACCGACAGGCTATGGAACTTCTCGTCCTCACCGGAACCGCGCTGCATACGCTCGTTGTACTGCGCACGGAACTCCGTCGAGGCCACGTCAAAACACTTGTAGAGCAGACCGGGATTAAACGAAGCAGCCATCGCCACTGGTTCAGGGAACACCGTCACATTACCCTGATTAGCAGCGCCATGCAGAGCCTCACTCCACCAAAAGAACTTCTTGATACCTAGACGCGGAATGGCCGGGCTCTCGTCCAACATCAACATAGCCTTCTCCTCCAGCGTCAGACGCGAACACAGGTCTTTGGCACGTTCTTTGGCAGTCAGATTGGGATTCTGGTAAGGTAGTGTCTGTGCCGACACATACAGGCCGACACAGCACACTACGAACATTGATAATAAGTTGCGTTTCATATCGTTATAGTATTATGTTTCTATGCAAAGAACAAATCCTCCACGTGGCGTAAGGTCAAGGCTTGAAGGCAGCGAGAACATCGGAACAATAATCCACGGATTCTTCTTGTCGCCACTGTCGCCAAATAGCGTCACCTCGCTGATATCACCCTTAATGAAATCCAGCGAGAACTTCAACGTCCGCTGTTCATCACATCCATTGATACCTGCCACATACCACGTGGTACCGTTCCTACGGGCCATCACCACATATTCGCCGGGATAGCCGCAGACTAGTCGTGTCTCGTCCCATGTCGTAGGCAGATAGCCGAAGAAGTCCTGCACGGCCTGCGGTTGCGCCAGATAGCTCTCCGGACGGTCGGCCAAGTGTTGCAGTGCACTCTCAAAGAGCACCGTCAACGCCAGTTCATGACCATTGGTAGTGATGTGCGGATGTTGCGAATCACTAAACGTACAGGGGGTATAGTCCATCGGACCAATGACATTGCGCGTAAAAGGCAGCGTGGCATTATGGCGTGCGGCCTTAGCCGTAAAAGTCGGCACATTGTTATACCACTCTGCACCATAGACGCCTTCCGTAGACATCAGGTTCGGCCAAGTGCGTTGCCAGCCGCGGGGAACGGTAGCCCCATGGAAATTGACCAGCAGATGATGTCGTGAAGCACATTCCAGCAACTCCTGACAATAATCCATATTCTTCTGATTATCACCCGAGAAGAAGTCAATTTTCACGCCAGCAACACCCATTTTCTCGCACCACGCAAATTCGCACTCGCGGTCCTCGGGCTTATTCAGACGGAACTTCGGTGTAGGCGCACCATCCACCCATCCTACACTGGAATTATACCAAATAAGTGGCTTAATACCTTTCTCCTTGGCATAATTGAGGGCATCCTCAATGGTCTTGCCGTCTTTCATTTCGTCCCACTCAGCATCTACCAGCACGTATGGCAAGCCCAGCGTGACAGCCATATCGACATATTTCTTGATGATGTTGTAGTCGTTCGAACCGTGGTTGTATGCCCAGTAAATCCACGAAACGGTGCCAGGATGTATCCAGCTCGTATCAGCAATCTTGCACGGCTCGCTGACGTCGGTCACCAATGTCGATTCCACCACGTCAGCCAGCATACCGATAATTGCCACGCGCCAGGGCGTCTTTCCACTGGCGATCTTGCGGTCACCGGTTTCCCCAGCGACATCCATACGCTCCGCCTCCACCACGCGATACATCTCACCATCATTATAAAGGCACGACGCACTCTGCCCTTTCTCGATGTTTGCCTCCGTAATCAGCACAAACACACCGTCGGCAGGCTCTATCAGCGCAGGATAGCCCCAGCGGTTATTCCAGCCTTCTGCCGATTTAAATGTACCGCTGTATGACGGCACGGGTGCCACCTTATAAGTAGTATCGAGCGGGAAGAAACCCTCGTACGAGTCACACCACTGCTGCATCCAGCGCCGTGTACCTTCTGGAATACGGTAGACGATATCTGATGTCTGAGGACTGAGGTTTGATGTGCGGACGGCAATACCGTCGTTATACATCCGCAATGCCACATTACCACTCTGGTATTCATTAGCCTCATTCGTGCAATGCCGTTTCTTGCCCGCCAGCATTTGGTAGTCGGCCTTCACTGTTCCCGTGCTTTTCATTGCCTGTGCGACGATTCCCTGCACGGTCATCTCCAGCATCTGCTGGCCATTATAGCTGATTATCAACTGGTTATCCTGAACCTCTGCAGTCAGTTTACCATTGGGCGACTGCACCTTTTGGGCTGCGACGACCGTCGTCATCACACCCAGCATCAGTGCATATATTGCAACTATTCTTCTCATTTTTATTTATGTTGGCTTAGTCGCGAGACATACTTCACGGGCTCTGCCTCTCCTTTTAAGACGTCTGCAAACTCCCGAGGTTTAATCGTCACAGCTTTTTTCATAAATTCTGGCACATTATAACACTTCATGAACTGACGATGATAGTCCGGATCAGCGCAAGGAAGTTCAAAAGGTTTCGACCAATTGCCTTTTTCGTCGACATGGGCAAAGAACGGACGCGTGTACTCTCCGTCATAGCGACGGCTGCTGAACACCAACCAACGGCCATTGCTCGACCATGAATGATAACTCTCCGTATCCTTCGAATTGATTTCCTGCAACATGCGGGGGGATCCTCCCCTGAGGTCTATCGCCCACAGGTCTGCGTCGCGATGCCAGATATGGAACACGCCATACGCTCCCATAGTAAATACCAGCCAGCGTCCGTCAGGCGACACACGGGGCAATGTGGCACTCAGTCCCATGCTCGCGGCATCGAATACCAATTGGCGCTCTCCAAACATCATGGTTTCAGGATCGAACGATTTCTTATATATATTGTATTTCACCTCACGTCGGTGACTGATAATCTGCGCTCCATGATCTATCGAATCTACGAATTCAAAGTGCGCGCTACAGTAATACAGCGTCTTGCCGTCAGGTGCCCAGAAGGGGAACACCTCCAGCTCCGCCGGATCGTTCTCAATGTTCGTCACCTCGTTCCGCTCTACGTCATAGGCTATTAGGTCGCTCTCCGCGTCGAACACTTCAATCTTGTTCGGGTCCGTCAATTGGAACGTCTGACTTGTGTTGTTCGTCGAATAGACTATCATATTCAGCCACGGATGCCACGCGGGATACACACCAGCCGACAGGATGGAATCATTTCTCATATTAATCTTCTTCATCTTGCCGTCGTAAGCAATCAACGTACCGCCCAAGTTCTGACGGGCGTGAAACTGCATGCGCTCAGGGTTATACTGCTGGTAGTTGTGACAATTGACACACTGTCCACCCTTGTCGCCTTCCGTGCTACACAGGATATTGTCGTATATCACGCTCTCTTCGTAGTTCTCCAAACAACGCTGACTGATGGTCAGTTCCTCGTAGCTGACATACGACGGATAGATCAAACGATAGCTCAGATACGCGTCGATGCTGTCCTTTGACACATAGATATTGAACGGTTTGTATTTCGTCCACTGACCGTCATATTCGGCATACACCTCCACGCCGATGCTCTTGCCCAGGGCCTTCTGTACCAATCGCTGCCAGTCGTCACGCTCTGGCTGTATCTTATCACCACCCAACAACAGTTCTTCCTCGTCCACTGTCAGACGCGCCACCATGTTGTCGGCCATATTCTGCATCTCAAACGTCAGCGGTGCTATATTGACGGGCACCGTCACGTCCTTGTAGTCAGGGTAGATATCGGGGTGTTTGTTTGATGACGTATAGTCCTCAGGCACCTTTACTCCACAAGCGGTCATCAGCACCGCCATTGCAATGAATAATATCTGTCTTTTCATACTTTTTACATCTTACTTCTTACATCTGACATCTTACAGATATGCCACATCACCTGTCAGATAAAATTCAAAAAAGAACGTGTCGCCAAACAACGGATATAATGCTGCACGCACATCGGGAAGGTCTCTGCCATCATATTTTTTTACCAACTCAACAAATTGCTTATAGGTTTCCTTCACGCCATTGTCGTATGGAATCTTCACGGGCGCACCGCCTGCTATATCGGAATAGAGATAGGCGGCCTCCTGATAGTATCGGGGGATTGGTCTGTTGGGATGCTGTTTCAGATAGACCATAAATCGTCTCCAGAACTGTTCGACATCCTTGGTCCACAATGTTGCCAGCAGACACTGCTCCTGGAAGTACGGGTCGTCGCTATCCAGCGTTGCCAAATGGTTCATCAGGTATCTCTCCGCATAACCGCGATCGGCACCGACCATATCCGGATAATGCAGCATATGCATAACAGGACCTGTCTCTTTGTCCTCCTCCATCATCTTCGGATGCTGTTGCAACATCTCCAGATGTTCGGCCCACCCGCCGTGGAACAGCGTGTGTTTCAGTATTTCAGTGTACTTATACATGACATTCACCTCGTTGGCCATCAAGCCGCAACGCGCCAAATACTTCAGGTGCTCAGGACGCCAGCCAAACTCCACACCAGCTTCAATACACATATGGTGACTGTCGTTCAGCATACCGTAATGATAATATATCAAGTCGCCTATGACCATCGATGCCGGAGGAGCAAAGGGCGACGCAGGCTTCTTCGAACCATTGGGATAGCGGTACATCTCAGTACTCTGACGTCCCAGTCGCGACAGGGCCAGATTTCTCATCAGCGCCACTGCTCTCGTCGTCACATCCTGCTGCTTGTCGGCTTCCTTTAACACGTCCTCCCAGCTGCACTGCTCGGCATAGTGATACATGGCAGCCTCGCGGTGGAAGTTCTCGTCCTTCATCCAGCCATACCACACGCCATAAACCGTCGCAGTAAGCACTGCAACGACAACAGCCGTCCGCAACTTCTTGCCTTTTGCACCTTCTTTCGTCCATTTTACGATTACCAGCAGCAACAGGCAAATGCCCAGCAAGGCATACGGGATATAATACTCAGTATTCTCTTCCACTATCTTGAAGATGGGCAGAGCCGTCCACCATAAGTTTACCATGTTCGTCTGATAGTACACATACTGGTAGCATAACAGAGGCACGGCCACTACTACCAACGCGCCGATAACAGTGTCCACCAGCGACTGCCACTTGTCGGTGTCTAGTCGCCAACTCCATATCGCCATCAGCACCACGGCTGCCAGGCCATAGCTGCCAAACAGCAGATAACCGACAACAGCCACAACCACTATCAGCACACGGCGCCACAATCTCGATGCCGACACCGCGCGGAAGGCCCACAGCAGGGCGGCAATCATCGTCACACCAACCGTCGGAATGAAATACCAGCCCCTTAACTTAATGGTGTAAATCCAGTAGCCCATCTCCGTATTCGCAATCAGCAGCAATGCCACTGGCACCAGCAACAACGGAGCCCAATGCTCGCTGACGTTGAACGCACGCTTCATCAGCCACATCATCAACCACCACAGCCCGCACAGCACCAGCACACCCAGCAACGGGTAATACAGCAACTGCATCAGGAAGGTTCCAATATACATCAGCAATCCTCCGGGCACTACCATCAATTGTTTGAAAAACAGTGGAGTATCCAGCCACAGACTCTGCTCCTGGATTTTCCACAACACATGGTGTTCATACGTCAGCAGCACCACGGCCACTGCAAACAACGCCACAAACCACACCACATTAGTGGTGTTGGCCTTACATTTACTTATCATTGATTTAAACATGGCTGCAAAGTTACGAAAAAAGCTTGTAAAAGCGAAGCGATTTGGGAAGATTAACGCAATTCGACCTGAAATAAAGGCAAGACGGGGAACAATGAGGAAGTACAATTTAGGACTGAATGCAAAATTGGGAGGATTGGTGAAGGAGTTAGGTTGCCAAATCGTAACCCAGAAATTGGACTCTGAGGCGGGTTAGATTTCCTAAAATGACAACGCAAATCAGGGCAGAATGGCGCACCTATCACCGCCCTTTCATCGCCCGTTTCTTATTCCGCAAACTGCTACATTTTGCATAGCGATGGATGCCAAAAGAAATAGTAGTTTTGCAGCCAAAATTAAAAACGGAGTAAGAAACATGAGAAGTACTTTTAACATTCTGTTCTATGTGAACAAGAGTAAGGAGAAGAACGGTGTGGTTCCTGTGATGGGCAGGGTGACGATTAACGGAACGCAATCGCAGTTCAGTTGTAAGAAGACAATCCCGCTTGACATGTGGGACGTGAAAGGCAATTGTGCCAAGGGCCGCAGCAAGGAGGCATTGCAGATTAACCGCGAACTGGATAATATCAAGGCGCAGATTATCAAGCACTATCAGCACCTTTCGGATCGCGAGGCTTTTGTGACAGCAGAAATGGTGCGCAACTCCTATCAGGGTTTTGGCAGCGAGTACGAGACTTTGCTGAGTGCATTCGACAAGGACATTGCCAACCAGAAGAAGCGTGTGGGCAAGGACAGGTCGGCAAGCACTCTCTGGGCTATGGAACGTTCGCGGAAGGATGTGGCAGATTTCATCCAGTCACACTATCGTCGCACTGACATGTCGATGCTGGAACTGACGCCTGAGTTCATCAAGGACTTCGCCGCCTATCTCAGTACAGACCGAGGTCTGGCTAACGGTACTATCTGGCAGCGATGCATGTGGTTGAAGGGCGTTGTGCTAAGAGCACATTATAATGGTAAGATTCCCTGTAACCCGTTCGCACAGTTCCACATCAGCCCCAACTGCAAGGAAAGGGAGTTCTTGACCGAGGAGGAACTGAAGGCTGTCGTAACCCATGAGTTCAAGGACGATAATCTGGCTTTTGTTCGTGACATCTTCGTCTTTGTCTGCTTCACCGCCCTCTCGTTCATCGACGTGAAGAACCTGACGACGGCCAACATCGTGGACATCAATGGCGACAAGTGGATCATCAGCAAGCGTCACAAAACCAACATCCCCTTTCAGGTGAAACTGATGGACGTACCCTTGCAGATTATCGACCGCTACAAGCACCTACAGGAAGACAAGCTGGTGTTCGGCAAGATGAACTACTGGTCAATGTGCAAGAAGCTGAAAACAGTGATGACCGCCTGTGGCATTGAGAAATCCATATCCTACCATTGTGGCCGCCACTCATTCGCAACCTTGGCGCTTTCAAAGGGTATGCCTATTGAGAGCGTGAGCCGGGTATTGGGACACACCAACATCGTGACCACCCAGATTTACGCAAAAATCACAAGTCAGAAACTCGATAATGACCTGACGATGCTTGGTAACAAACTTAATGCATCATTCAAGGGCCTCAAAATGGCATAGAGTACAGCGGGCCAAAACCTCAAAGCAGAAAGACGAATGATTAGCAAAGTCTGTCATCCGTCTTTCTGCGTCATATTTCACCTGCACACGAACCACTAACGGCTCTTTCTTTTCCCCTATCGTTTATATGTAGGATGATAGCAGCTTTCCAAAACCCTTTCCAAATCACTCTCACGATAAAGCACCTTACCACCCAATAATATATAAGGTAGCACGCCATCATTACGGTATTCTTGTAGTGTTCGTCGGCTGACCTTCAGAATCTGTGCAACCTCTTTGTCTGTTAAGTAGCGTTCACCATCAAGCAATGGGCGATAATTGCCTATCACCTTCTTGTATAGGGCAAGCACCTCCTTCATGTTCTCCAACGCATTCTTTACGCCAACGTTATGAGGCATTATCAGTTCGTTCATAGGCACTCCGTTTTGAGGTTACACATCTTGATATCCTTATCTCTACTAGCCACAACATGAAGAATACTCTCCACATCCTCAGGCTTATAGTATACCTTACGGTTGATTTGAGAGTAGGCCAACGTTCCGTTGTCACGAAGCGTTTGTAATGTTCTTGGACTGATGTTCAGCATCTGGCACACGTCTTGGTTATCAAGCCAATCGCCTAACCTTTTGTCTGTGCCTCTATCTGCCATTGCTCTCATTTGTGTGACGAAACTATTGAAGCTCGTCAGCAGTTCCTCATAGGTACTGCGCTCAATTGAAATTACTTCCATGTCTTGTTTAGTTTTTGAAATTTGCGGGTAAAGGTACACTATATTCATCAGACGTGGAGCCTTTGAAAAAAACTGTTCATGAAATAACAATTCAACAAATTCCCTAAACTATAAAACCATTCCACTGAGCTTGCTCTAACATGTGTAGCCATCCCTGTAGCATCTGATGCTAAGTGGGTAGTAGGCTACCCCTATTGTGGCAGTTATAGTGGCATCTTGCCACAAACTGCGTATTAGGCTACACCCTTATAAGGAACATATTTGCGGCATTCATAAACAGAAGCAAATCAAAGACGGGAAAATTAATGCATGGTCACACTATCATCTATAGTGGCTGGCTTCACTCCATTGAGTACAGGCAGAATTCACTTGAAGATAATGTCTCAGCACAAGTGATAAAGGACAAGAAGAGAAATCTGTTCTTGCAGATTAGTAGGACACCAATTTGCGCAATGGTATAGGGAGCAGTTTGGATTATCTAAAAAAGAGACTTAAAGGAAAGGAAATAAGCTTAAAGCCTATCTCATTTCTTATTATTAACATGTGTTTTTATTATTTTCTCTTATTTCTGATTGAAATCTCGAAGATATTTCGTATTTTTGCACACGGATTTCGTATTTGTACGTTTTCCAAGACATATTGCTCGATAGTCACACAATCACCACCGTTGATATACGAGCAAACCTTCATTATTGGGACTGCTACCCAAACGGGCGCAGCTTTCCCATATTTGAAGGTGGTTTGTGGTGAACCGTGTGACGTATGGCGAATGTCTGCGCCTTTTTTAAGTCATTGATGATAAGAGTAATTATAGGTTCAACAAATAAAAGCAAACAATTATGAAGAGGATTATTAGTTTCTTATTTGCGATGTCATCAATAATGTCATTCGCTCAGCAGTTGGATGGTTACAATTGTATTTTTCTTAATTCTCACACAAATAATCAGTGGGGACTTGATGACCGTATCAAGAGTTCCTTTATTGAAAAGGGATTCAAAGTAGTAACTTCTCGAGATGAAATATCCAAGAAACCAAATGAACGACTGGCAACACTGGAATTAACTTATAGCTTTGAAATAAAATATGGTGGAACACCTTTTAACTTCAAACTGGTAAACATGTTGGGTGAAAAAGTATTTGAAGCTGAAGGTGTTGGTAATACTATGTCTGCGAAAGCCGATGCTAATCGTGCATGTAAGAGAGCACTAGGAAAAATGGAAAAACTGCCATATAAATATGATCCTTCAAAAACGCCAAAGTTGCCAACTCCTACTACAGAAAAGTCATCATGGACAGATAGTCAAATCAAAGATTATTTGTCATCAGCAGATATTGATGAAATAGAAGGAATCTATAAAAATATGGGTGGACCTTTTTACAAATTAGCTATCTTGGAAGATAATGGTAAATACCTTGCTATCGTAATGGATACCGACCGTTCTAATTGGTTTGTTGGTAGTGTAAAAATTATATTTGAAAAATTGAAGGATAAATTTTATAATACCAGTTATTATGATGATAATTATTCAAGATTGGAAACCATCTCAGAAATTAGTGTTGATGGTGTGCTTAAAATAGGAGACTACTCATATATGAAAATTTATCCAATAACGAAATAAGCTATTATTTCCAGCATGGCTTTTGAAGATGATATGATTGAGGCCGGATATTCTGATGAACAAGAATATCTTGATAGTTTAATTGACGATTTTGAAGATAACTACAGACGTCAACAAGATTGTGAGTTGGAATATGACGACGATTACGTTCATATTATACTTAAAATTCAAACTGATTCAAGATGCAAATTAATGTAAGTACCTCCAATGTAGATTGGAATTTTGAAATAGCGAACAGATATCTTCCTGTAAGATTGTCAACAACGCATTTTGATGGATATGGTGAGTGTATCGTCATTGTGGCAAACAGAGCCGACGGGATGACTTCTGAAATCACCGAGAACAATAATTCAGAAGTGTTTATTACACTTATGGATAAATACCTATATGAAGACGTGAAAGCAAAAGTGTTAGGTATGGATTATTGGAAACCCAATACGCATTACAACACTTTTGATGGTTTCGCTGATGGAATAAAGAGAAAAATTCATTTAGATGGTTCTGTGTTTTAAATTCAAGCCGTCGAATTATTAGCGAAAACCATAGTTTTTAACAATACTATAAGCATTACTAATATGTCAATAAAAGAATTTCTCGATAGCGAAAGGAACTCTTTTGATTCCTTATTACAAGATTACGACAACATGCAACCTCTATATGCATGTCCCGTATTGGCGACAAATCAATTTTCATATGTTTATGATTCCTGTCCAATGTTTTGGGATTTAGACAAAGGCTTTTTCCTAAAAGAGGACAAAATAATACCAAATGTTGATTTACATGGCTCTGATGACCTAATTCCACAGCTGTATTTGAAATCATCATCAAGGTTTTATAACACATACGTAGAAGACAAACATATTGGAATGACATATACGTTCTATTCCAAATTAGCTTGCCATAAAATCTATCAATTTTTTGATGAAGACGGAGAAGGTACACATGGTATTGAACCTTTTTCTTACAAAAGGATGCCTTCTTTTTTTGAGGACCCCAATAATCTTCCAGATTGGTTAATTGAAGGAATGATTAATGAAGACAACGTGATTGGAATGGTGTGCATTGAGGCATCGGTTTCCAAGGAGCGAATTGGAGTGTTCTCATTATTATTAAATAGACCACGTAAAATGGAACGTCTTCACAAATTTGATCTTTATGAAATATTTGATTACCAAAAGGTCTATCTGGAATCCTCCTATTTAAAATCATATAATACAAAGATTTTAGTATGGGCATTTGTTCATGACCTCAAAAAGGGTACAGGGCTTGCTAAATTACAAGTAATTGGTGATGAAGAGAATGCAAGGAATCTTCATAGTTACATTAGATGTAATTATGAAAGATTTACTGACGAGAAAAAAGATGAATGCGTATTGCTGTATCCTGATGAATATAAAAAGTTCACACCATCAGATGAGATTTATCAAAGGCTTGTTATTGATACGGTAATGAGTATGGCAACAACGATTCGTCGTTGGGGGCTTGGCGGATCTTATGCTGTTGCAGCCATTACAGGAGACGAATCGGTTACAAATCTGATGGTTACAACAATTAAGAAGATTGATAACAACAAGAAGATTACTTTAAAATTACCCTGTGAATACCAGTTCCCACTAACCATCGTTCTTTCATTCATGAACATGATGTATGGGGAAAATATTCCGATAAAAGCACCTCTCGGCTTTTGGTTGTATTACTTACTATTTGAATACAGGAAAAGATGTTCCCAAGAAGAATTACCATTCATCAATACCCTTATGGTATTTACATTGAGAAACAATTTGAGTTCATTTGCTAAATTTTTCAGTGTAATCAAGCAAAAAACGTTTATTGAAGAGATAAAGACGAAAGGATTCTTTGGAACAAAAGTTAAAACAGTTAGTAGCGATTGGATTTCTCGTGACAACAACTCATGCGTATTCGAGCTTATCTATTATTTCTCAGGAAATGGTGAGACACAGTGGGACAAATTATCATCGGAAGAGCAGCAGTTTTGGAGCAGAAGGCTTGATAATGAAATAGAATACGAGGCGATTCTTCAACAACTTCAAAGAGACGGACAACATACCACGATGGGGATTGAAAAACAACGGGAATTCTATGCAAGTCAATTATATGAGGCTATCAAGTCTGAAATCGATAATAATAATTTCTACATGAGGGACTATAATTGACGGGCAAAAACATAAGTGAACATTATCAGAAGAACGTTGTTTTACTATAAAAACTAATCGTGAGGATGCCGCCACAAATTGCCAACGCATCCTCACGAAAGAAATGTCACATTCTGTCTTATATACAAATCTTGTTGATGATTGTATCAAATTTTGATACAACAGACTGTTCTCTTGCTAAACTAATTAGCCATTCCGCTTTACATAAACATGTTTGATACGGCTATCTCCAGAATTTCTCTTATCTATCGTAAAATGAGTTTTACAAGATTCAATTAAAGGAGTCAATTTAGGAAATCCATAGTTACGAGGGTCAAAGTCTGGTTTCTTTTTGAGTATAAGATTCCCAACTTCAGCGAGAAATGCCCACCCACTATCATCTGCCAAATCATCTATTGACTGATTTAGAAGACTTATTATGTCATTTCCAATAGCATCTTTGACTTTTGTTGGTTTAGAAACTTCTTTGGTCGTTTTGCTATCATGCACATTTTGAGTTTCATTATTGCCAAGTATTTCTATATAGATAAACTTGTCACATGAAACAATAAAGGGTTTAGGCGTCTTCTTTTCTCCCATACCAATGACAAATTTGCCAGCTTCTCTCAATCTTGTTGCTAAACGAGTAAAGTCACTATCGCTCGACACGATGCAAAAACCATCAACTTGATCGACATGTAAGATGTCCATTGCATCAATGATCATAGCAGAATCAGTAGCGTTTTTCCCTGTTGTATAACTATATTGCTGAACAGGTGTTATTGCATTCTCTAACAAAACTGATTTCCAACCAGACACAGAGGGTTTTGTCCAATCTCCATAAATCCTCTTTATAGTAGGGTTACCATATTTGGCAACCTCATCCAACATTTCCCTAACACGAGAATACGGCACATTGTCAGCATCAAATAGTACGGCTAATTTGTTTTCTTTGTTTGTACTCATAATCTTGACATCTATTTTAACACATTTCTATTGTTGTTTCCTTCAAGCACTTGCATTTGTTGAATGGCAATCTGATTGAGTTTGATAAGTCTCTCGCTTTGTTGAACACCCTCGTTGATTAACACAGCGTTGATATTTTCCATGTTTGAGAGGCATATCAATTCATTGATAGTGGCATAATCGCGGATATTGCCTTTCAATTCTGGATTAGCTTCTCGCCATTGCTTAGCAGTCATTCCAAACATGGCCACATTTAGTACATCGGCCTCTTCGGCATAGATGATACTTGCCTGCGCAGAAGTGATTTCTTCAGGGATCAAATGGCTTTTGATGGCGTCAGTATGAATATGGTAGTTAATCTTGGATAGTTCTCTCTTAGCCGTCCAGCCCAACATTTTCTGCTCCTCGGCTTTCAGTCGTTGGTATTCTTTGACCAGCAGCAACTGGAATTTAGGGCTTATCCACATACCAAAGTGGTAGGCAATATCACGGTGGGCGTACGTGCCACCATATCGTCCTGCTTTTGAGAAGATACCAATAGCACCAGTCTTTTCTATCCAGGTCTTGACAGACAGAACAAAGTTATTACTGCCCGCCATATTTCTAAATGTACCGAATTCGGTACAATTAAAATTGGGGTTGTAGAGCATTTCCCATTCACCAAGGTACTCAATCGTGCTTTTCAGACTGAGCCAACGGAAGATGATGTGCTCCTGCAATTGACTACGAGCCATATCGGTCAGCGAAATGTAGTCATCGTCATTGTGCGAAACGATGGTTATCTCCGTATTTTGGACGTTAATCTTTGCCATAAGCGATCTATCTGTTATATATTATGTGTGCAAAGGTAGTAAAATAAATCGAAACATAAGAATAATCAGCATAAAAATCGGTAGAAGGACGTAGCATAATACGCACTTTTCTGGCAGGTGCCACAAAAGATGCCGCAGTGATTGCAGAAACAGAGAGCAAGCTCGGAAGAAAAATGTATGAATAGATTTGCTTAATTGAAATAGAATGATTACCTTTGCACCCGATGATGAGCCATAGTACGGCTGGTGGCACATCGTCGGGTGTTCTTTGATGCATTTCATAGCAGAATGTGGAATTGAGTACGGTTGCCAATTCGTAACCCAGATTTTCCTCAATCCCCCAGACTGCCTTTATACAAAGAAAAGCTGAGAATTCTTGCAAAGTTACGAAAAAAATCTTTACACCCTTACTCCAATTTGTAACACAAACTTTTTCCAATGTTACAAAACAAATCCAGCCAAAGCGCTAAGCTCAAGCTGGATTGTAATTATGCAAATACACCCGTTACTTCAGCTGTTTGAAGAGTTTGTTAGACTCGAGGGTCCAATCCTTGCGCTGGAGGAGCTGAGGGTTCTTGCCGATGAACATCTTGGCGGCGTCCTTGTTGCCCTGCAGCTGCCACTGGAGCCAGGCAAGGGCGGGAATGGTGAACTCGCCACCGTGAGGCTGACGATAAGTGCCTCCGTGACCAACGGGGAAGTTGATGGCACAGCAGGGAACATGCTGGATGCGCTTGAAGTCGTCCATACCGTTGCCATAGGCGATATCCTCCTTACCACCGAGCATATACATGATAGGCGTGTGGATGTCGTTGAGTTTCTCCTTTTTCGGCATAGGCATGCCACCGACAGCCTGACCGGCATTCTGTTCGTTGAAAAGTCCGCTATTGCAAATCATAAGCGCCTTGATACGTGGGTCAGCACAGTTGAAGAGCGTCTGCAAGCCACCGCACGACATACCAGCAACACAGATAGCCTTGGTGTCAATCTTCTGATAGTAGGGTGACTTGGGGTCGGCATTCTGGGCAATAATCCAATCGATGGACTCTATCTGCTGCTCAGCACGCGACATCGGACCTTTGTACCACTCGTCAGTCATAGGGATATCACCAGTAGCAAGAACGATGAAGCCGTTAGAGGCTATCTCGTTGAGGAAATTCATGTGTTCGAAGGGAGAATTGGCGCAGGCTCCGTTGCCCCATACGAGCACGGGCAGCAACTTGGCAGGACCAAAGGCAGAGAGGTCCTGAGGCACGAAAATAGTGTGCTCGGGCAGTGTCGGCTCTTCACACATGATAGCCTTGTAAGCACCCGTACCACCTTCCTCGAGGACGCGCGTCTTGGCTTCCTTCTTGCAGCAAGGCTTGTCACAGCAGCTCATATTGCCGCCCTTGCGGACACAATCCAAGAAGCACACCATCTTCTTGAGATTCTCCTCAGTGTACATCTGAGGACCACCGTGACCACCCTCAGCGGGGAATGTGGCCTCGGTCTTAACGCCAGCAGCCTTCAGCAGCTCATAGAACTCCTTACCCTGACAGTTGGGCACGACATTATCCTTGTCACCATGGAAGATGATGACGGGAGGATTGTTTTTGTTGACATAATAGGTGGCACTGAGACTGCGATACTTGTCGGGTTCATTGGCCAGTTTCGAGTTGAGCAGCACGTCCTCAGGACTATTCTCGCCCATCTTCATACCTTCGCCACAGTCCATATTAGTGAGATCCACAGGACCAGACCAGTCGCAGGCAGCATTAACACTGCTGCTCTCGGAGAGGAAATTACCAACAGTGCCTTCAAGGTCGATGTCATAGATACCAACCTTTGTCTGTTTCAGACCAGTAGTAGTAGCGGCGATAGATGCCAGATGACCACCAGAAGAGAAACCGCTGGTGGCGATGAACGACGTATCAAACTTATACTTTGCAGCCTCACCACGCACGAAACGGATGACAGCACGGATGTCGTGAATCTGGGCAGGCCACTTGGCATCCATACTGCTGCGGTGGTTAGGACAAACGACGGCATAGCCTGCTTCGAGCAGCGACTTGCCAATGGTGCCGAGGTCGGCCATGCCCTTGCTGCTGTTGCTGAACCAAGCACTGCCATAGACATGGATGACGACAGGATAGCTGGCAGCCTCCTTCTTAGGCAAGTAGATGTCGCAGGTGTGATAAGCCAGGTCATCACCAGCATAGTTAACATCCTTCCACTCCTGAGAGGTGGGAAGGTCTACTTTCGGAGCCTGGAAACCGCCAAAGCCTCCAGCGGGTTGTGCCTGTGACAGCAATTGACAGCACAGCGCACATACTACAATAAGAATCTTCTTCATAGTTTGATAATAATGTTATTATTTTATGATAAATTTCTTGCCATTCTTGACATAGATGCCCGGACGCAGGGCGGAACCATTGACGCGACGACCATCGAGGGTGTAAAAAGGACCCTCAGTCACGGTGGAATCATAACGCATTGGACTTACGGATGAGGGGGGGAGCGTACGATGGCGCAGGGCAGAACGTACGGCAAACCACGCGGGTTTCTTGTCCAGTCCTGCCGTATAGAGCAACGGATTGGAGCCCTCGCGCCAACTGTCGTTGTCCTTGATGCCCCAGATGAGCATACTCGGACAGTTGTCGTGATTGAGCATGATGTCGGTAATGACGCGATAGTTGCGAGCCTGCTCCAAGAAGTCTGCCTCAGAGGTCGATGGAACACCCATATCGAGCTCAGTGATGATACACTTCAAGCCAGCCTCCCCAAAACGCTTAATAGTATTGTCGAGCTTCACACTGTCCACATCGCCAATGGAGAAGTGACATTGCAAGCCGACACCGTCAATGGGAATACCGTCGTTCTTCAGGCGTACAGCAAGGTTGTAGAACGCTGCTGTCTTGGCCTTGCCCTGCAGTTCGACACCATAGTCATTGAGATAAAGGATGGCATCGGGATCAGCACGATGGGCAAAAACAAAGGCAGAATCGATATAGTCGTCGCCAATGGCCACCTGCCACACACTCTGTTTACGCAGGTTGTAGCTGTCAGGATTAGTATAGACGCTGGTCTGATTATCGTCGAGGCATTCGTTGACGACATCCCACTCACGTACCTTACCTTTATAGTGCTGCATCACCTTGGTGATGTGGTTCTTCATAATCTCCAGTGCCTCGTCGCGCGTCCAGCCCTTGTCGTTCTTCTTACCGTCGGACGACAACCAGGCGGGTTGCTGCGAGTGCCATACGAGACAGTGGCCGCGAATGGCCATGTTGTTTTTCTGGGCGAAACTGACGAGATTATCAGCACTGCCGAAACTGAACGAGCCCTTGGAAGGTTGCAGCGTCTCCATCTTCATCTCGTTCTCGCACACCATCATGTTAAACTGCTGACCAGCGGCATCACGGTCGCTCTGATAGCCCTTATAGGTAGCCAGCGCAACACCGATTGATTTCTGGCTTTTATCGGCATAGTAGCGCAGGGTATTGTTGTCAGCGGCATCATCTATACCGTCGTCGTAGAACGCTCCCATCTTGTTGTCAGGGTTGTCAGGATTATCAGGATTGTCGGGATTGTCGGAATTGTTGAGCGATACGACGCGGGCATCATAGAATGTTGCCGAGGGGAAACCTGTAGTCACCAATTCCACAATCTCCCACGTGTATTTGTTGGCGTGGACAATGAAGTTCCAGTCATCGCCTATCTTGGTTCGACTAGACATCAAAGTGAACTGATCGCCCACCTTGAGATTGGCATCGTCAGCCACCACTAATTCAATAACAGGCATCTTATCGCTTGTCTGAAAGTCCTCGGTGATGTTGCTATATTGCACTTCTCCGTCCACATTCAAAAGGTTGCTGTTTCCTTCAGAAGACACCTTGAAGCGCAGTACAGAAGCTGGATGCACCACGAGGTTTGCATCCTTTTCCTCGGCATAGTTCTTCAACCTCATCCGTCCTGTGCCGTCAGCACCTGGCTCAATGGTGCCGTAGTTTTCCACCGTACCACCAATGTTGCCAGTGCCGCCAAGGACACCCTTACCGAAGACGTAGGCTATAGCATCAGAGGCGTTGGGCTTGGCACCAAGGGCACCACGTAACTTTTGGTTCTCAGCCTCCTCGCAATCGTTCATGATGTTGACTCGACCTTCGAGGATGCGCAGACCACCGCTCACGTAATTGTCATTGCCAGTAATGCTGAGGGTTCCCGTGCCCTCTTTGACAATGCTCAACAACGTGCTGTTGTCGTAATCCATCGGTTTGATGGTACCAGCCATCGTAAAATCGGTATTCAGACCACCCAAAAGGTAATAGACCGAACGGTTCTTCTTATACCATCCATACAGCGTAGAGCCTGCCTCCGTATTCAGTTCGCCAATGCGGAAACCAGAGCCGTTGCTATTGGCCTCGCCACACATAGTGGCTCCCTCGTGCAAGGTCACGCGGTTGTTAGCCATCGAGGGATTCACCTTGCCTCCCTTCACGTCGTCAAGAGCATTCTCGGGCGACGAAGCCTTGCCACCATGTGCCAGCACGACACCCCAGAAACCTGCATTGGATGAGTTCTCCTTGAAAGGATGAACATGAATATCGCCTGTATATCCTGTCCATTCGGGCCATTTCTTATCAGCGTTTCCCAAGAAACAACGATCACCACCTCCATAGAGGTTCAGCACGCCGCTACCAGTAATCTTGGAACTGAAATAACAATAGCGCGCCATCATTACATTTACGACGTCCTGAGCAGGCAGTGAGATAGCGGTGCTATATGACTTATAGCTAGTCGACGTATTATCACCGCTGATGTCGATAGTACGATCCTCAGCATGAGCAGAGAAAAAGAAGAGTGATAAAGATAATGTAAATAGAATCTTTTGCATATTGTTTTTATTGAACAATCGTTTGAACATCGCCGCGGACGAAGACGGGGATGTGGGCTTTGTCGACGGGGGTAGTGACATACTGTCCACCATGATAGTGACGACCCGTGCGGTAGTCCGTCCAACCTTCCTTGTTCTTTGGCAGATAGGTGCGCCACTCGGTGACATTGGGTTCTGTCACAGGACTGATGAGCAGTGAGGGGCCGAACATGTATTCGTACTTCTGTTGCAGGGCCTCGGCATCGTCGGTAAAGTCGAACACCAACGGACGCATCAACGTATAGCCCTCCTTCGCAATACGATGGGCACACTGCTCGATATAAGGTCGAAGCTGTTCACGCTCCTTCAGGCATTCAGCGATGATCTGCTTGGCCTCGTCACCGTAGTTCCACGGCTCAGTATTGCTCATATATCCGTGAACGCGCATCAGAGGCAGATAGACGCTGAGTTCTATCCAGCGCAGCATACGGTCGATATAGTCCTGATTGGTGTACTGATCGCCAGGACGGAAGAAGCCGCCTGCGTCGTAGGTCCACCAGGGAATGCCTGCAGCCTGAACGCCCAAGCCTGCAGTAATCTGACGACGAAATGTCTCCCAATCGTTACCAACGTCGCCGCTCCACAGGGCAGAGCCGTAACGCTGGATGCCTGGGAAACCGCAACGAGTAAGGATCATGGCTTCACGACCAGCCTCACGGAGACCTTCGTAAACGGTCTTGTTGACGAGCAAGGGATAGACATTGCGCACCTGTTCCCCACTCCATCGTCCGTTGTTGACACGACGACCTACAAGGTCATCGTTCTCAGGCTCTGTAGCATCCTGCCACCACGCATCGATGCCGAGCGGAAGAAGGCGTTCGCGGAAGTTATGCCAATACGACGCAGCGGCCTGTGGATTGAAGAAATCTATCCAATCAGTACCAGGGATGTAATACTGGTCACGCACCATCTGACGACCAACATCGGAATTCTTGTCAATCTTCGACCACACGCTGAGCATCAGACGAACACCCATCTGATGAAGACTGTCGGTAAGCGCTTTGGGGTCTGGATAAAAGTCCTCGTCGAACTTCATGGAGTTCCAACCATACTTGCCCCAGTACTGCCAGTCCTGAACGATGAGACTCAACGGCATATCCTCCTTGCGGAAGCGGTTGGCCGTCTCTAGAATTTCCTGCGAGCTATGGAAACGTTCGCGGCAATGGATATAGCCCAGCGCCCATTTCGGCATCTCAGGACATTCGCCCGTCAACGAACGGTAGGTGGCGATGATTTCATCTGGAGAACCCACGAACACAGTATAATCGACGGCAGTAGCGACAGGCGAACGGAACGTCGTCTGGTCCTGCACACGGTCATAATACAGCACGGGCTTGTCGTCCTTCGTCAGTTCGGCCGTCAGGGTGTGACGTCCTTTTTCCAAATGAACAATCTTCGAGGCCGTAGGAGGCAACCACAGGTTTTGCATCTCGATGACATTCTCACCATCAATGGCAAGGTTATGACGACGGGCCATCTTCTGACCAACATCCAACAGCAGGGAATAATCGCCCGTTTCAGGGATATCGACAGTCGCTTCGAAGACGTGACGTTGACGCACCTCACGCTTGTTTCCCTCGGTGGTAGTGACGTCGACGACATCAGAAGCTGAGGATGTTTCTGACTGGCGAACCGTCAGACGCACACTGTTGTGACACGGATTGTATTCCGTCATGCCGTAGTTGTTCCACAGGATGCCGTAGCCCTTGCTCGAAATGAGCATAGGGATGGAAATCTGCGTATTGACCTGCGTCAGACGACGCGAGAGACCACGCACATTGCTATAGCCGTCCTGAAACTGTCCTAAACCGAAGAGACACTCGTCCTTGGGCGAAGAAAAGGTCAGCGTGGCTTCACCATTCTTCAACTGATGCTGCGTGGCAGTAAAGACGGTCTTCCCCTTTCGGTCCTTGATGACCAGCTGTTGCTTCTTGGCATCCACCGTGACTTTCAAGGCACAGTCGGCTACCGTTTCGTGTTTCACATAGAGCCAATCCGGCAGGCCGTTCTCAACATCTCCTTCCGTATATTGGATGCGCACGGCGTTGTCAGCTACCTTCTGTACTGACAATTGTCCGTCGCCAAAAGCTTCCTGCGCCATCACGACGACGGCACAGAAGCATAAAGAAATAACACTTACTATCCGATTCATTGACACTTATGATTATGATTATTCTATTTTCACATCTGCAAGATAATGCTCGCGAATAGGCTTGCGGATGGGTTCACCCACCAGCGTCAACGTGCCTTCCAAACGAATATCAGCCGACGAGGCACCAATCTTCACGACATATTTACCTGGCTGGACATTCCATGAACGCTCGCCGTTTTCATGACTATAGAAGCCCAACTGCTCCATATACAGACGGACCTTGACGGTTTTACTCTGACGCGGGTCGACTTCCGCACGGGCAAAAGCCTGGAGCTTGAGAGGACTGATGTTGATGGCACTATCGGCAGGCGAGATATATAGCTGTGCTATTTCCGTCGCGCTGACCTTGCCCGTATTCTTGACCTCAAACGACAGGTCAATGAATTCGTCGGTGGTCTTCGCCTCTTCATCCAGCGCCATGTGCTTATACTCGAAAGAAGTATATGTCAGACCATAGCCAAAAGGCCACTGAATCTTCGAGAGCGACACGGAATCCTGAGGATAGCTATAGCACACGGGCTCGTAAAGTTCCGTATTGGGATAGCTGACGGCGAGTTTTGCCGATGGTGATACATTACCATAGAGAATGTCTGCCACGGCATGACCACCCTCCTCACCAGGATACCACGCCTGGATGACGGCAGCACAACGCTCGGCCAGTCCGGCAATGACCTGTGCACGACCTCCGAAGACCACCAAAACAACGGGTTTCCCTGTTGCCAGCAACGCTTCGACATATTCCTCCTGTTTGCCTGGCAGTCGCAATCCACGACGGTCGCGATTCTCGCCACACAGCATCACATTCTCGCCTACGGCAGCAATGATGACGTCAGCAGAATCAGCCATAGCCAGTGCTTCCTCGCGATTAGCCTCTTCGCCGGCATCCACCTTACGATGAAGGATAGGATACTCCCACGAACGCTTATCACCAACATGCGAGAATTTGGTCTCAATCTCCTCCGTCCAGTCACAGCCACGACTGTACATCAGCGTATCGCCCTCAGGCAGACGGTCACGCATGCCTTCCAAGAGCGTTATCACATGAGGGTGGTCGAGGTCTTCCTCCACGCGTTTCCAGAAGAACGTCATAGCAGGGAACGAATAGTCGCCACACATAGCCCACATCGTATGGGCGTTAGGACCCGTCAACAGGATGCGCAACGAATCGCCCTTCAACGGCAACAGATTGCTGTCATTCTGCAACAACACGATGCTCTGGGTAGCTATCTCATAGGACGTCTGACGCTCCTCAGGAGTATCGAGCTTGATATCGCCCTTGGCATAGAGGTTGGGCTTGCTGTCGAACATTCCTGCACGGAACTTGTAACGCAGCACGTCCTTCACGGCACGTTCCAGCGTCGCTGGTGCCACAAGACCACTATCGATAGCTTCCTGCAGGAAACGGTAGTTGGCACCAAACGGGAAATCGACGTCATTACCGCCGTTGATGGCTGAAGCGGCTTTATCGACAGGCAACCATTTTTTACCCTCAGGATAATCCGAAGGTGCAACCAACTGGTCGATAGCCGTATAGTCGCTGACGACCATTCCGTCGAAACCAAGATAGCCACGCAGGATGTTGTTCAGTATCATGCTGTCAGCCACACACTGCTGCTTATTACCTGCCATCGCATGATAGCCAGGCATCACAGCCTTGCTGCCTGCCAGTCGAATCATGGCCTCGTGAGGCATCAGGATGTCTTCCATCAACACCTTCTCGTCGGCATCACCACCTCCGCCATAGCCAAGATAGTGTTTCGAACAGGCTCCTACGCCCACGCGCAGGTCACCTTGCTGCAGACCACGAACAAAGGCTACACCCATCGCTGCCGACAGATATCCGTCCTCACCATACGACTCCTCCAGACGATTGAAACTCGGCGTGCGGCATACATCGACCATGGGTGATAACGACAGCAAACCACCCATCTTTCTCAGGGCAGTACTCGTCTGACGGGTTTTCAATTCTGCCAGTTCGGTATTAAACGAACACGCCTGACCAATCTGCTGTGGATATATCGTTGCACCACGGGTATTGATACCTGACAATACCTCTTCGTGGAACAAAGCCGGGATGCCATTCGGCGTCTTTGTCATCAACCATTCCTGCACGGCAGCTACTCGGTCGCGCAACTCATTGGGGTCGCGAGGCTTCTGCATACAGAACTGCGAGAAATGGCCGATGCCATAAGGTATCAGCTCCTTACACTTGACGGTATCCAATTTTCCCTGTTCGTCGAACAGGTCGTCCATATACATGCTCTGCAACTGGGCTATACGCTCCTCTTGCGGCATGCGCTGATACAACTCGTCAACCATCTGTTCCAACTCCTGCTCGCTGACTGTCGTCTGACATGCCGTCAGCATTGCCGTTGCTCCCATCATCATCATCGTTTTAATTTTCATAAACTTTACATTATAAAC
Organism: uncultured Prevotellaceae bacterium; assembly: GCA_902774925.1. Lineage (GTDB taxonomy): Bacteria > Bacteroidota > Bacteroidia > Bacteroidales > Bacteroidaceae > Prevotella. The sequence continues at coordinate 41,579 of CACYKE010000012.1, forward strand.
CACGTGCAAAATTACAAAATATTCCGCACCTACCCTTCCATAAAATGTAACAAAAAATATAGGCTGTGTTACATAGAAATGAAAACCCCCGTTCTGAACGCTCAGAACGGGAGCTTTTATCGGATAATTGGGGATTTTTACTTCTTTTCCTCAGCCTCAGGAGCAGGAGCTACTTCTGCCTTGGGAGCCGGAGCAGCCTTAGGAGCAGCAGGCTTCTTCGCGGGAGCCTTCTTAGCCGTAGGTTTCTTGGCAGCAGGCTTCTTGGCCTCCTTGGGTTCCAACTTCTCCAGACGAGCCTTCAGTCGGGTAATCTCCTTGTCCTTCATCTCAATCTCATCACCCTGATTGCGGATGGTGGTGAGCAGGGCGTTCAGCTCGTCGTTCTCAATTTCAGGAGGATAGAGGGCGTTCACCCTGTTGATGAAGTCACCAAGAATATTCATATAGTTCGTGAAAGCATCGAACGGTCCGCTGTAGATACCACGGTCCAGACCAACGTTAGAGGCCTTGGTGGTCATAAAGCGGAAGTTGTTGCTGGCCTGCAAGTAGTCCCAGTCCTGATTGATGCGTGGATCGTCGGCAATGCGCAGACGGTCAGCCACGCTGTACAGCTTGTTGAAGGCCTCGCGCTGCATGGCGTTACCCAGCCAGCAAGAGCAGTCGCGCTCTTCGTCAACCCACGACAAGGTATCGGGCACGTCGATAGCACCTACGCTCTTGGTCTTCATGCAAATCTCGGTAGGCGTAGCGAAGGTGATACCCTTCTCCTTAGCACATGCGGGCAGTGCCTTCAGGAAGTCGAGGATATTGCTGCTCAGCGGCTGTGCGATACCCAGCGCTGAGAGTTCCATGAAGATACCGACAATCTGCTCTTCCTCCGGCAGGCGGGCAATACGGTCAATGTACGAGTCCGCAAACAAGGGATAGCCCTCCCAGTCAGGATTGTTGAAGCGCAGCGAGATGTCGTCAGACAGCTCTACGTCGCGAAGCAACAGCTTCAGGTTCGGAGCGATGTTACAGTTGTAAACGTAGTGGGGCGACTTCCAACCCAGCACGTGCTTGGCACCCTCAGTCAGCATGCCCTTGAAGCCCATAGCGGCAATCTGTCCGCCGATGTCGTCAGAGTAGATGAGCGACGAGTTGCGGGCTACGGTAGGCTTCTTGCCGAACAGCTCCTCAATCTTCGCACACTGCTTCTTCACGTCGAGGGCGAAGGTCTCTTCGTTTGCCAGCGAGCTCAAACCGTGAGAATAAGGCTCTGCCAGGAACTCTACGCAACCGGTCTGGTTCAGTTCCTGCAACTTGGCAATGACCTGCGGAGCGTGGAACTCCAGCTGTTCAATACCTGTTCCCGACAGCGAGAATGCCACCTTGAAATAATCGCCGTGCTCCTTGATCATATCGCCGATAGCGGTCAGGGCAGGCATATAGCTTCGGTTGGCAATGTCGGTAATGCTACGCTCGTTCTCGTAGTCATCATAGTAATAATGATCGGTACCGATATCGAAGAAACGGTAACGCTTCAGATGGATAATCTGATGTATCTCGAAATATAAACAAATTGTTTTCATAATCTTTCAACTTTAAACTTTAAACTTTCAACTTTACTGCTCCCATCCTAAAGTACGTTTATAGAGCGTTGCAATCCAGGCACCGACCTTCTCCCACGTAATCTGGTCAACCTCGTTCTTGCCCTCCTCCTTGAGGTACTTGAAGAGCGACTCGTTGGCGCAGATGCTGTAGATGGCATCAGCCAATGCGTGGATGTCCCAATAGTCCACCTTGATACAGTTGGTCAGAATCTCAGCACAGCCCGACTGCTTCGAGATGATAGAGGGCGTGCCGCACTGCATAGCCTCCAACGGCGAGATGCCGAACGGCTCAGAAACAGACGGCATGACATAGACATCAGAATCCTTCAGACACTCGTACACCTGCTTGCCTCGCATAAAGCCTGGGAAGTGGAAACGGTCAGCAATGCCACGCTCTGCAGCCAGATGAATCATGGCGTCCATCATGTCGCCAGAACCAGCCATACAGAAACGAACGTTACGTGTACGACGGATAACCATGTTGGCAGCCTCAACGAAATACTCAGGACCCTTCTGCATGGTGATACGTCCGAGGAACGTCACCACCTTGTCCTTACCCGTGTGGTCTGGACGCGGAATGGCCTGATACTCTTCGGGCAGTGGATACACCGCATTATGTACCGTATAGCACTTGCGCGGATCCTGATGATACTGATGGATAACGGTCTGACGCGTCAGCTCCGACACACACATGATGCAGTCGGCATTGTCCATACCGTTCTTCTCGATAGAGTAAACCGTGGGGTTCACCTTACCACGCGAACGGTCGAAATCCGTAGCATGCACATGGATGCATAACGGCTTGCCACTCACCTGTTTAGCATGAATGCCTGCAGGATAGGTTAACCAGTCGTGAGCATGGATGATGTCGTAATCCAACGTGCGTGCAACGACACCAGCAATAATCGAATAGTTGTTGATTTCCTCGTGCAGATTGCCTGGATAACCGCCCGCAAACTCCATCGCACCCAGGTCGTTGACGTGCATGTAGTTGAAGTCGGCATACAGGTGATCGCGCAGACGGAAATAGAGTTCGGGATCCATGATGTTGCCCACACGCTCGCGAACGTAGTCAGCCGACACGTCGCGATAGGCAATGGGCACAGCATTCATAGCCACAATCTGACAGGCGGAACGGTCTTCATCGCCGAAGGGCTTGGGCAGACAGAGCGTGATATCCATATCGCCCTGCGCATGCAGACCCTGCGAGATACCGTAGTTAGCGGTGGCCAGTCCACCGAATACGTGAGGAGGATACTCCCATCCAAACATTAAAACTTTCATAGTGCGTCCTCCTTATTTATTTTTGATACGAATATTTCTCCATAAGCTTCACCGAGCGCAGTATTTCAGCGACGTTCATGGCGAAAGCCATGGCACCGCGTCCGTGGAACGGCGGGTTGCCGTCAAACAGTTCGCTGATGGTGCCCAGTGCGTGGTAGTCCATCTCTTCCTCATAGCCCACCATGTGACGCTCAAGGAACGACAGGCGGGTGCGCTTGTAGAGTTTCAGGCAGGCCTCGATATAGAAACCGCCCAGCCAAGGCCATGCCGTACCCTGATGGTAAGCATAGTCACGCTGCGTCTGCGGACCGACATACATCGGATTATAGCCACCGCTCTTGGGTGACAGCGAACGCAGGCCCTTGGGTGTCAACAGTTCGCGCGTACATATATCTAATACGCTCTTCTTCTGTTCCTGATTCAGTGGCGAATAGTCGAAGGCCACAGGGAATATCATGTTGGGGCGAACGCTCCAGTCCATCATCGAACCGTCCACGTAGTCCAACAGATAGCCGTACTCGTTCATGAAGGTATCTACGAACGATGTCTTACACACCTCCGACTGAGCCTCCAGCTTCTCGGCCAGTTTCTTATCGCCGAATTCAGCCTCCAGCGAAGCGCAGAACTTCAGGGCGTTATACCACAGGGCGTTGAATTCAACGATATATCCTGAGCGCGGTACGACAGGACGTCCGTTAGCCGTCGAGTTCATCCACGTGATGGCCTTGTCGCGACCGTTGGCATACAGCAGTCCGTTGTCGTCCAGTCGCAGGTTGGGATGACCGCCTGCAAGAACATACTTCACGATGTCCTTCACCAGTTTGCCATACATCTTGTAGCCCTGCTCCTTGCCGACTTCCTTCACATACTGCTGAACAGCCCAAACAGCCCACAGCGGCACATCGGGATGCTCTATCTCGTAAATCTTGCCGGAGATGGGCTTGTCGGCCATAAACTCGCGGAGGGCTCTCTCCGAGGTCTTCATCACCATCTCGAAATAGTCCACCTCACCGATGCCCAGCGTCAGACCAGGCAGTGCGATGAACGTATCGCGGGCGCGGGCCTTGAACCAAGGATAGCCTGCCAGCAGATAACGGTCGTCCTTCTTGTCAATCTTTTCCATCGTGCCACTGCGGCGGTCGCGGAAGTGGAACTGGTGGGCAGCCGTCACCAGACAATGATAGAAATTGTCGCGAGGCACGCGGTCTTCCACCTCCTCGTCGAACATCTTCTTCAACTGACTGGGCTTGGCGGCCGACGTAGAACCGGCGAAAATGATGCTCTCGCCCTTCTTGATGCTCATCTCGAAGTAGCCAGGCACGTACAGGTCTTCGTTCGAGGCATAGCCGCGCTCCTGCTCCTTCGGATACTCCACGCCACGATACCAGTCGGGCTGGAAGATGAACTCGTTCTTCTTCGAGAACTGCATGAAGAGGTCGGGATAGCCGGCATACATACACGTCCTGATACCGTTGTCCACGGGATGGTACTCGCGCGAGGCCGTCGCGTTCTCATGCGTGAACTGACGGACCGAACGGAAGGCGAGGAACGGGCGGAACCGCAGCGTGGTGGCCGAATGGGCATCCTCCAGCGTATAGCGGATGAGGATGCGGTCCTCATAGTGCTGGAACACCACTTCCTTCTTCAATACTACGCCACCCACGCGATAAATCGTGGTCGGCACTACGTCACAGCTAAACTCGCGGATGTACTTATGACCCTTCGGGCTGAAATTGTTGCCCGAATACTTGTGGAGTCCGAGATTGAACTCAGCACCGTGCTGAATCACCGTACAGTCGAGCGACGATAGCAACACATGGTTGTCATCGTCAAGCTCTGGTACGGGAACAACGAGCAGACCGTGATACTTGCGCGTGTTACAGTCCACCAGCGTCGATGCACTGTATGCGCCAGAACGGTTTGTCCGAAGCAATTCACGACGGAGCGACTCCTCCAAATTGGTCATTACCGCTTTTTCAAATCGTAAATAACTCATAGTTCCTTATTTCAGTTTATTTCAATTTTGTTTTAGGAATCAATTAAATTTGTCCAAAGTTACGAATTTTTCTTCGAACTACGAACGATAAACTTTGAACTTTATGATTTGTTAACTTTATACGGGTATCAGAAAGTTGATAACCTCCTGTTCGACGGTGATGGTGTATGCGCCAACAGGCACGCCGAGCAGTCGCCCGTCAACACCCACCAACGCGTGTTTCGCCTCCTCTACCCTCACCTCTCGCGTGCGATATGGATGCACGCTCTTGTGGTTCAGGAAACGATTCGTAATCAACAGCCACAGCCCCGCAAACACCTGCAGCAACTCGGTATGATAAACCAGCGACACGTCGAGCATGCCGTTATACGGTACCGCACTCGGCGTCTGACCGTAGCCCGGACCGCTGCCCACGCACATCGTCATCACCTTACGGTCCACGGTATCGCTGTTGATCTTCACGCGCATCTTATAATCCATACGGTGGAAAATCATCAGGAAGATGGATACGATGAACGACAGCGTCCTCGAACCCAGCAACGAACGCGTCTGTCTGCGCAGGTTCATCACGTCAGCTATCAGTCCCACGTTCACGCAGTTCAGGAAGTAGCGGTGACACCGTTCGCCCTGCTTGTTCTCGTAACGCACACAGCCCAGGTCGATGGTCCTCACGCGATGAGCCTTCAGCCAGTCCACCGTCTGTTCCACGTCGCCCTCGCTGAAACCCCAGTAGCGCGCAAAGTCGTTCATCACACCGTTCGGAATCACGCCCAGCGCAATCTCGCTGCGCACCTGCTGCTCCTCCTTCATCAGGCAGTTCACCGCATCGTTCAGTGCCGAGTCGCCACCCACGATGATGATCGTCTTATAGCCGTTATGGATGAGCATCGTCATCAGACGCTCCACGCTGTCAGCCGACTCGCTCTGCACAAAGTCGTACTGCACCTGCCGGTCGTCCAACGCCTTCTGCAGCTTCTCGCGCTGCTTCGAACCGCGTCCCTTGGGGCAATACAGGATGCCCCACCTTCCATCATTGGTCATAGTTAAATTGTTAGTCGTTGCAAAATTAACAAATTCTCAGCAAATACGCAAATTTTTGGCCACATTTTGTCATTAGGCCATGGAGAACAGGAACTGCTGGTTGATGTATTCACAGCGTACGTTACCAAAACGGATAAGACGCGCCAGCAGCGTGATGACCTTGTGACGCGGCAGACGTGAGAGGCGGACGATACGATTCAGGGGCAGCTGGCCTTGAATGGAGTCGAGCAACAGGCGGATGTCATCGTCGTAGGTAATCATCGTCCCCTGCTGTTTCTGCGCCTCACGCCAAAGGGCCAGATGAACGGGCGATGCCACGATGTTCTCGTCATCGATGCGGACATAGGCGCGCTGGCGACCCTCTTCGTCCAACGCACAAATAGGGCGTTTGCCGGAAGGCGGAACGGTAGCAACGACAATGGTGCGCTTGTCCACATGGTAAGTGTCGAACTTGATGCTCGCTTCGGGCTTGCAGAACTTGTAAGCGGCCTGGTGCATCATGAAAATCTCCTCTTCGCTACGCACACCCGACAGATGCCCATCGTCGCGAACGCCAATGAGCAGGCGCCCGCCGTCGGTGTTGGCAAAAGCCGATACCGACTTCGCCAGCTTACAAGCATCAGCCACACGGTATTTGAAGTCCTGCTGCTGATGCTCGCCCTCACGAATCAGGCTCAGAAGATATTCCTTGTCGTCCATACGTCCTGCGAAGGTACGAAAAAAAAAGCAAAAAAACAATTTTTCGCCAAATTTTTCGTAACTTTGCACGCAGATGCAAAAAAAATTATATGATGAAGAAACCCGAATGGCTTGAAAAAGAACAGCTTTATAAAATACTGTTTGAGTCGGACACGCCTCGTGGACGTGCCTTCGATATTGTCTTGATGGTGGTAATCTCGCTCAGCATTCTCGTCTCCTTTATCGAGACCATTCCGTCGCTGGCACATACCTTCCGGCTCTTGCTGGAGATATCGGAATACCTGTTCACCTTCTTCTTTACCCTCGAGTACATTGCCCGCGTCTACTGCTCACCACGACCCAGAGACTATGTGCTGAGCTTCTTTGGCGTCATTGACCTCTTGGCCACATTGCCGCCTTATCTGTCCTATTTCCTGCCAAACGCGCGCTACATGATCCTGTTCCGTACGTTCCGCTTCATCCGCATCTTCCGCATTTTTAAATTGTTCTCGTTGATCAACGAGGGCTACATCCTGATGAACTCGCTCAGGAAGAGTATCAACAAGATATCAGTCTATTTCCTGTTCGTACTCATACTCGTCACCTGTCTGGGTACGCTGATGTATATGGTTGAGAGCGGCCATCCTGACACGAAATTCACCGATTTGGCGACGTCCGTCTATTGGGCTATCGTCACGATGACCACCGTCGGCTATGGCGACATCACACCTGTAACCCCCATAGGACGCTTGCTGTCGGCATTCATCATGCTCCTTGGCTACACCATCATTGCCGTGCCTACTGGCATTGTCACAGCCAACATCATCGACGAGACGAAAGAAAAGCCGAAGGACGGCCGTTGCCCACGATGTGGTGACGAGGTGCGTGACAACGACCGTTACTGCTCCCACTGCGGCGAAAAACTATAATGCCTTCCCAAATATTTGAGTGAGGGGTGAGGGGTAAATACGAGTTAGGCTCAAAAACCAGATTTTCGTCTAATTATTTGGAACTTTCGATTATAATTCTTATCTTTGCAAGCGTAAGATACAAATTATAATTAAAATGAGCAACAAAACACATAAAGACATGGCCTGTGAGCCAACAGCTATGGCTTATGGAATGAGTGCCGATTTGCGTAATAGCGTATTGTTGAATGAGATTCAAAATCTAAGCCGAGAAGACAAACATTGTCTTGTCAGATATTTATATGATACTGACGAAATTGGTGTTAGTAATTTTGAAGACCTAAATGACAATCAGCAGCCTTACACGATGGAGGAACTCAATGCTCGCATAGACGAGGCTGAAGAAGAAATTGAACGTGGCGAAGGAAAATCTTTTGACGAAATGATGGCTGGTTTCAGGAAAGAACTATTATGGCTCAAATATTGGGGATATGAGACGAGATCCTGTCAAATTGGCGAATAGAATAAAGTGACAAAGGAAGCCCGCTATGTGGCCTCATTGACCAGCAACGAGCCAGAACTCATTGAATACCATAAGAATTTCGAGAAATCACTCAAAGAAGGTTTTATGAAATCGCACAAGTGATAACTTTCAGCTTCCTTCTTCCATCAGCCATCGTTAATGTCCTCACCAGTCCCTTAACATCGTCGGATTTATTCTGAAGAAACAAACTTTTTGAGCGATTTTCCGAAAAAAGCAGGAAAAATCGACACATTATCGAAATCTTTTTGTATCTTTGCCAACAGATTAACGACAAACGAAGATATGACACGAACCGGAACAATAAATAATGCACTGAATATGAGGGGCTTACAAGAAATACCTCCCCCAGTTTCTAGAAATCATATAAAAATACGCTACACGTTAAGAGGTGCTCTCTGCGCCCTTAGTATGACTAGGGACTGGTAC
>CACYKE010000013.1 GCA_902774925.1 uncultured Prevotellaceae bacterium
AGGGTATTTGTACATTGATTTTTCCTTTATGTTTGGCGATATAAAGTTACGAAAAATTTGTCAAATATCCTAATATTTTTGCAACGTATATTATTGATTATTAGTTAATTATATATAAACAGGGCCATTCGCAAATCTTGTTAAACTAGATAGAATAAATCGCGATTGATATAGCCGATAAACTATCGTTCTTTTCAACTAAATTGCAGAAGAACCACCTATTTCAGTACAAGACACACTGCCACTGCTTTGTTCGACTAAACTGCCTACTTAGTTTGTCTAAACCGCCTGTTTAATTTCTCTAAACGGCCCGTTCGCCTCTTGAAGACAGACTCCCATTTCAATCCGCATCAAGAAAAGCAAAATTAACAATAAAAACTTAGAAAAACCCTTGCACGGGTCGATTAAATTTTGTACCTTTGCACCATATTATAATATATGATAGAGAAGCATATTGTATTAGAAGACATAGACCCCGTAGTGTTCTACGGCATTGGCAACCAGCACCTGCAGATGCTGCGAGCCCTGTACCCCAAGCTGCGCATTGTGGCGCGCGACAACGTCATCCGCATCCTCGGCGACGAGGAACAGATGGCCTCCTTCGAGGAAGCGTCCGAGAAGTTGCGCCAGCACATTGTACGCTTCAACACCCTCCGCGAGGAGGACATCCTGGACATCGTCAAGGGACACCGCACGAAGGATGAAGTAGCGGACGGCGTAGTGGTCTATTCGATGTCAGGACGAGCCATCAAAGCCCGTTCAGAGAACCAGCAGAAGCTGATTGACGCTTATGCCGAGAATGACATGGTATTCGCCGTGGGCCCTGCAGGAACCGGCAAGACGTACCTGTCGATAGCCTTGGCCGTGAAGGCCCTGAAGGAAAAGACGGCAAAGAAAATAATCCTGTCGCGTCCAGCTGTAGAAGCCGGAGAGAAATTGGGGTTCCTGCCTGGCGACATGAAGGACAAGATAGACCCCTATCTGCAACCGCTGTACGACGCTCTGGAGGATATGTTGCCTCAGGTAAAGCTACAGGACATGATGGAGAAGCACGTCATCCAGATAGCCCCGCTGGCATTCATGCGCGGGCGCACGTTGAGCGATGCCGTGGTCATCCTGGACGAAGCCCAGAACACGACCCCACAGCAAATCCGGATGTTTCTGACGCGCATGGGATGGAACACGAAAATGATTATCACGGGTGACATGACGCAGATAGACCTGCCGAAGTCGCAGAAGAGCGGACTGGTGGAGGCACTGCACATCCTAAACGGCGTCGAGGGTATTGGTATTGTTGAACTGAACCGCAAGGACATTGTTCGCCACAAGCTGGTAACCCGCATCGTCAACGCATACGAAAAATTCGATAAAGAACAACATAAAGATGAAAGCATTAACAAAGACTGATTTCCACTTTGAGGGACAGAAGAGCGTGTACCACGGAAAGGTACGCGATGTGTACAACATCAACGACGACCTGATGATTGCAGCGAAGTTCCTGGATGCCACTACCGACATCTGTCCGAACTGGAAACTGGCTACCCCCGACCCCATGGTCACCGTGGGTCTGAAGTGTGAGGGTTTCCGTGTGGAGATGATTATCCGTTCCATCCTCACTGGCTCTGCATGGCGCGAGTACAAGAACGGCTGTCGTGAACTGTGTGGTGTGAAGTTGCCAGACGGCATGAAGGAGAACGAGCGTTTCCCTGAGCCCATCATCACTCCGACCACCAAGGCCGACGAGGGTCACGACATGAACATCTCGAAGGAAGAGATCATTGCCCAGGGCATCGTCTCTGCCGAGGACTACGCCATCATGGAGGACTATACCCGCAAGATTTTTGCCCGTGGTCAGATGATTGCCGAGAAGCGCGGACTCATCCTCGTCGACACCAAGTACGAGTTTGGTAAGCGCGACGGCAAGGTGTACCTCATCGACGAGATTCACACCCCCGACTCCAGCCGTTACTTCTATGCCGACGGCTACGAGGAGAAGTTGGCCAAGGGCGAGCCCCAGCGCCAGCTGTCTAAGGAGTTCGTGCGCCAGTGGCTCATTGAGCACGACTTCATGAACGAGCCTGGACAGGTGATGCCTGAGATTACCGACGAATATGCCGAGAGCGTCTCAGACCGTTACATCGAGCTCTACGAACACATCGTAGGCGAGAAGTTCGATAAGGCTACTGAGGAAGGCGATATTGCCCAGCGCATTGAGAAGAACGTCAGCGAATGGCTTACCAGCAGGAACAAATAAACCCATACACCTGCGGAGACAAAGCACAACAGGTGGAGGCGATGTTCGACAACATTGCCCCTACCTATGACACACTCAATCACCGACTTTCCTGGAACATCGACAAGGGGTGGCGACGCAAGGCCATCAAACAGTTAGAGCCCTTCGCCCCCAAGAAGCTCCTCGACGTGGCAACAGGCACTGGCGACTTTGCCATACAGGCCTGTCAGATGCTGGACGGTGTACACGTCACAGGCATCGACATCAGCGAAGGCATGATGGACGTCGGACGGAAGAAAGTCAACGAACTGGGGCTCACTGAACGCATCGCTTTCGAGCGCGAAGACTGTACCCGCCTCTCCTACCCTGACGCAACCTTTGACGCCGTAACAGCAGCCTTCGGCATCCGCAACTTTGCCGACCTCGACGCAGGACTGCGCGAGATGTGCCGCGTGCTACAGCCTGGTGGACACCTCAGCATCGTGGAACTGACCACTCCCGTCTCGTTCCCCATGCGACAGCTGTTCCACATCTACTCTCATACGGTGCTGCCCGTCTACGGACGACTTATCTCCAAGGACACCAGCGCCTACTCTTATCTCACCAAGACCATCGAGGCGTTCCCGCAGGGCGAGCGTATGGTGGACATCTTGAAGAAGGCAGGCTTTGCCGAGGCATCGTTCCGACGACTGACCTTCGGCATCTGCACGATGTATTTCGCAAAAAAATAGTTTCAACCCAACACCCCAGCCACTATGGACAAGTACGGACTCATCGGTTATCCACTGGGACACTCGTTCTCCATCAGCTACTTCAACCAGAGGTTTCATGATGAAGACATAGACGCCGTCTATGAGAATTTCGAGATTCCCACTATCGACATCCTGCCCGAGGTGCTCAGTCAGAACCCAGAACTGAAAGGCCTCAACGTTACCATACCCTACAAGGAGAAGGTGATACCGTTCCTCGACAGCATATCGCCAGAGGCACGGGCCATCGGAGCCGTCAACGTCATCCGAGTCATCCACGAGGGTAAGAACATCAAGCTGAAGGGCTACAACTCGGATGTCATCGGATTCACACAGAGCATAGAACCCATGCTCGAAAAGAAATGGCACCAGAAGGCACTCATCCTGGGAACAGGAGGAGCCTCGAAAGCCATCGACTACGGACTGCGCAACCTCGGACTCGAGACGGTTTTCGTCAGTCGCTACGAGCGTCCTGGAACCATCCAGTACGAACGTATCACGCCCGAAGTCGTGAAGGAGTATAACGTCATCGTCAACTGCACCCCGCTGGGTATGTATCCCAAGACGGAGGAGTGTCCACAGTTGCCTTACGAGGCTATGGACAGCCACACCATCCTCTACGACCTCATCTACAACCCAGACGAGACGCTGTTTATGCGCAAGGGTGCTGCACAAGGTGCACAAGTGAAGAACGGACTGGAAATGCTGCTCCTGCAGGCTTTTGCCTCGTGGGAGTTCTGGCACGAAAACAAATAGAATAACAATGGCAGAATATATAGAGAAAATCGACGAGCTGACCCGTCAGTACAACGACGCCATCAATGCGCTGGAAGATTCATATAACATGGAGTCCTCACAGGTTTCTGGTTTGCAGATTCTGACATCGTCAAAACTGAAGCACCAGTATTCCAAGAAATACGAAGAGTTGGCGAAAGAATATCTTGGCAAGCGAAAAGAGATTTTCGAAGAATACAAGAAGAACAACCCAGAATGGACAAAGAACCGTAAGATATGGGGCTGGATGTTCATCATAGGCATTATCTGCACAATGGTATGCTGTAGCACTGCGATGCCATGGTCTGAGGAACCATCTTTTGCCGCAACCTCGCAGGCTGTCAGCAACAATCAGGAAGCTACGCTGTGGAATGCCGAGAATATTCCCATTCCCTACTTACAGGACTCAACGCAATATGTCTCTAATCCCGACTACGTGCTGAAACAGGAAACTGTCGACAAGATGAATGTCACGCTGAAACGTCTGGACAACGAGCTGGGCGTGCAGTCGGTAGTCATCGTGGTAAACCATATCGAAAACGACGACCCCTTCCGCTTTGCACAGGAGGTGGGTAACAAATATGGCGTAGGCTATGGCAACAAGGGACTCATGGTGGTCGTGGGCTACGAGGACCACAGCATCAACATCTCGCCAGGACGTGCATTGGAGGCTGACCTGACGGATGCCGAATGCCATCGCCTGGAACAGGAATACGTCGTGCCTGCCATGCGCGCCGAAATGCCTGACAGTGCCATGTACTACCTGACGGAGGCCATCTATTCTACCTTGCAGAAGAAAGAACTGCCACAGATGTCGAATCTGTTGGGCGACAGTGGTGATGATGGTCTGGGAACCATCGGAATTGCCACGCTGGCTATCATTGCCTGGTGCGTGTTCTTCCTGCGCAAAAACCGTGAATACCACTGGCTTGGCATGGCTGGTGCTGCATCGCTGCTTGCCAACCCGTTCTACGAGGCATCACACAGTAGTGGTGGCGGAGGCGGCTTCGGAGGCTTCAGCGGTGGCGGAGGTGGCTTCAGTGGAGGTGGCGGAGGCGGCCATTTCGGAGGAGGTTCCTTCGGCGGTGGTGGCGCAACGTCACGTTGGTAAATACGATTATATTAACTTTTTAAAAATAATGCATTATGAAATTAAGTAAATCAACTATCGGAATCATCGCAGCTGTTGTCGTTGTCGTCATGTGGGCTGCAAGTGCTTACAACTCAATGGTCGGAGAGCAGGAGAAAGCCACTACTGCCTTCGCTAACGTACAGTCGGCTTATCAGCGTCGCGCTGACCTCATTCCTAACCTCGTAGAGGTCGTCAAAGGCTATGCTTCACACGAGAAAGAAACCTTCGAGGCTGTCGTCAATGCCCGTGCAAAGGCTACTCAGATGACCATCGACCCCTCAAACATGACTCCTGAGAAGATGAAGGAATTCCAGCAGGCTCAGGGCGAGCTGGGTTCTGCACTGGGTCGTCTGCTTGCCGTACAGGAGAACTATCCTGAACTGAAGGCCAACGAGAACTTCCGCGACCTGCAGGTACAGTTGGAAGGCACCGAGAACCGCATCAACGAGGCTCGCAACACGTTTAACGGTGTCGTACAGAACTACAATACCTATATCCGCAAGTTCCCCAAGAACATCATCGCTGGTATCTTCGGCTTCAACACCATGGACAAGTTCCAGGCCGATGCTGACGCTCAGAATGCTCCAAAAGTAAAATTCTAATATGAACAACCGTTATATGCAGCGTGGCGTCTCTGCCGCTAAGGAGGACGTCCATGCTGCTATCAAAAACATCGACAAGGGTATCTTCCCGCAGGCCTTCTGCAAGATTATCCCTGACATACTCGGAGGCGACCCTGAGTATTGTAACATCATGCATGCTGATGGCGCTGGCACAAAATCGTCGCTGGCCTACATGTATTGGAAGGAGACAGGCGACCTCAGCGTATGGAAAGGCATTGCTCAGGATGCTATCGTCATGAATACCGATGACCTGCTCTGCGTGGGTGCTGTAGATAACATCCTCGTTTCGTCCACCATCGGTCGCAACAAGATGCTCGTTCCTGGCGAGGTCATCTCTGCCATCATCAATGGTACCGACGAACTGCTGGCAGAGCTCCGCGAGATGGGTATCGGCATCTGGCCCACAGGTGGTGAGACAGCTGACGTGGGCGACCTCGTTCGTACTATCATTGTCGACTCTACCGTCACCTGCCGCATGCGCCGTGCTGACGTTATCGACAACGCCAACATCCGTCCGGGCGACGTTATCGTTGGTCTCAGTTCTACAGGACAGGCCACCTACGAAAAGCGTTACAACGGTGGTATGGGCTCCAACGGTCTGACCTCCGCCCGTCACGATGTCTTCGCCAAATACTTGGCCGAGAAATATCCTGAGAGCTTCGACCACGCCGTGCCCGACGACCTCGTCTATAGCGGCAAGTATAAACTGACGGATGCTGTCCCGTATGTTGCGACTGAGTCGCAACCAACAACACTCCCCAACATGGGCCAGCTCGTGCTCTCTCCCACCCGCACCTATGCGCCCGTTATCAAGCGCCTGCTCGACGAGCTGCGCCCTGAGATTCATGGTATGGTGCATTGCACAGGAGGCGCCCAGACCAAGGTGCTCCACTTCGTCAACGACAACTGCCGCGTCGTCAAGGACAACATGTTCCCTGTACCCCCGTTGTTCCGTGCCATTCACGATTGTTCTGGCACCGACTGGAAGGAAATGTACCAGGTGTTCAACATGGGCCACCGCATGGAGATTTACGTCCGTCCCGAGGTGGCAGATCAGGTCATTGTCCTCTCTCGTTCGTTCAACATCGACGCACAGGTCGTAGGCCACATCGAGGAAGGCAAGAAGAGCCTCACCATCAAGAGCGAATACGGAACTTTTGAATATGGAGAATAACAGTATACTACAAAAATTAGACGGTCTGGAGGCTCGCTTTGAGGAGGTGTCGACACTGATTACCGACCCTGACGTGATAGCCGACCAGAACCGTTTCGTGAAACTGACAAAAGAGTACAAGGACTTGGGCGACATCATGGACGCCCGTAAGCGCTACATCGCCTGTTTGAACAGTATCAAAGAGGCGAAGGACATCCTGGCCAACGAGAGTGACCCAGAGATGAAGGAGATGGCCCGTGAAGAGCTGTCGGAGAACGAAGCGCTACAACCAAAGTTAGAGGAGGAAATCAAGATAGCCCTCATTCCCAAAGACCCAGAGGATGCAAAGAACGTGCAGATGGAGATTCGTGCCGGAACAGGCGGCGACGAAGCTGCCCTGTTTGCTGGTGATCTCTTTAAGATGTACAAGAGCTTCTGCGATTCGAAGGGTTGGCAGTTGTCTATCACCAGCGTCTCGGAGGGTGCTGTAGGTGGTTTCAAAGAGATTGACTTTGCCGTCAGTGGTGCTGACGTCTATGGTACGCTGAAGTATGAATCGGGGGTGCACCGTGTACAACGTGTGCCTGCCACAGAGACTCAGGGCCGTATGCATACCTCGGCCGCAACCGTTGCCGTACTGCCTGAGGCTGATAAGTTCGAGGTGCACGTGAACGAGGGAGAAATCAAGTGGGACACCTTCCGTTCGAGCGGTGCCGGTGGTCAGAACGTGAACAAGGTGGAATCGGGCGTTCGTCTGCGCTATATGTGGAAGAACCCCAATACAGGCGAGACGGAGGAAATCCTGATTGAATGTACTGAGACACGCGACCAACCTAAGAATAAGGAACGCGCACTCTCGCGCCTGTATACTTTTATATATGATAAGGAACATCAGAAGTATATGGACGACATCGCTTCACGACGCAAGAGCCTTGTGTCAACGGGCGACCGTTCGGCCAAGATTCGCACCTATAACTTCCCACAGGGACGCGTCACCGACCACCGCATCGGCTATACAACTCACGACCTGCAGGGATTCCTGGCTGGCGATATCCAACCGATGATTGATGCCCTGACAGTCGCAGAGAACGCAGAACGCATGAAAGAAACAGAACTATGAACAGACAAGAATTAATACAGCAGATTAAGGAGAAGCAGAGTTTTCTCTGTGTAGGTCTTGACACCGATATCAATAAGATACCTCAGTGTATCATTGACGAGGCAAAGGAAAAGGATGGCGACGATTATATCTTCCGCGCCATCTGCGAGTTTAACGCCTTGATCATTGATGCCACAGCACCTTATTGCGTGGCCTACAAGCCCAACCTCGCTTTCTACGAGGCTTACGGAGTGGATGGCATTCTGGCTTTCGAGGCTACCATCGACTATCTGAAAGAGGAGTATCCCAACCACTTCATCATTGCCGACGCCAAACGCGGTGATATCGGCAACACATCGAAGATGTATGCCAAGACGTTCTTCGAGGAGTATGACGTGGATGCCCTGACGGTAGCTCCTTATATGGGCGAAGACAGCGTCACACCATTCCTGGGCTATGACGACAAGTGGGTCATCCTGTTGGCGCTGACCTCGAATAAGGGCTCACACGACTTCCAGTTGACGGAGGATGCACATGGCGAACGCCTTTTTGAGAAAGTGCTGAAGAAAAGTCAGGAATGGGGCAACGACGAGAACATGATGTACGTCGTTGGTGCCACACAAGGCCAGATGTTTGAAGACATCCGCAAGGTAGCCCCCAAGCACTTCCTGCTGGTTCCTGGTGTTGGTGCACAAGGTGGAAGTCTCGAAGAGGTATGCAAATATGGCATGATACCTGATGAGATCGGGCTATTAGTGAATTCCTCGCGTGGAATTATCTATGCTTCTCAGAATGAGGACTTTGCCGAGGTAGCAGGACAGAAAGCGAAGGAGTTGCAAGAGCAAATGGCGAAAATAATTTGCAATTCGTAGTTCATAATTATTTAGTACCTTTTCGCTTCGCGAGAAGGCACTTTCGTTCGGAAAAATCCAAATTTTATTTGGTTTTTCGCTCACTTATTCGTACCTTTGCACTCAAAATAGAATTCTATATATAGAAACATGATACTTGATAAGATTGACCAACTTCTGAAAGAAGTACAAACATTAAACGCGCAGAATGCTGAGGAAGTAGAACAGCTGCGCTTAAAATACCTGAGTAAGAAAGGCGAGATTACGCTCTTGATGAACGATTTCCGCGAAGTACCTGCTGACCAGAAAAAAGAGGTCGGCATGAAGATCAACGAGCTGAAGACGCTGGCCACGGAGCGCATCAACCAGTTGCGCGAAAATTGTGCCACTCAGGAAGGCGACAACGAAGGCATCGACCTGACACGTACGCCCTACCCCATTGGACTGGGTACACGTCATCCGCTGACCATCGTGACCAACGAGATTATCGACATCTTCTCGCGAATGGGATTTGTCCTTGCAGACGGCCCTGAGGTGGAGGACGATTTGCATGTATTCACAAAGATGAACTTTGCCGCCGACCATCCGGCTCGCGACATGCAGGACACCTTCTTTGTCAGCCAGCATCCTAACGATGTCACCAAGAACATCCTGTTGCGCTCACATACATCAAGCGTACAGGCTCGTGTGATGGAGAATATGCACACGGAAGACGGCAAACTGACAGCACCTATCCGCGTCATCTGCCCAGGCCGTGTATATCGTAATGAGGCCATCACAGCCCGTGCACACTGTTTCTTCCATCAGGTGGAAGGACTGTATATCGACAAAAATGTTTCGTTCACCGACCTGAAGCAGGTGCTGCTGTCATTCGCTCGCGAGATGTTCGGACCTGACACACAGATTCGCCTGCGTCCTTCGTATTTCCCGTTCACGGAGCCCAGTGCTGAGATGGATATTTCATGCTTCATCTGTGGTGGCGAAGGTTGCGGATTCTGCAAGCACACAGGTTGGGTTGAGATTCTCGGATGTGGTATGGTTGATCCCAACGTGCTCGAGCAGTGTGGCATCGACTCCAAAGAGTACAGCGGCTATGCTTTCGGCATGGGTGTTGAACGTATCACAAACTTGAAATATCGCGTCTCTGACCTCCGTATGTTCTCTGAAAACGACGTACGTTTTCTGAAGGAATTCGAATCAGCAAACTAAACAGGGCATGAAACTCGTTCTCATGACACAACCCACGTTCTTCGTGGAGGAAGATAAAATCCTGACGTCACTCTTCGAGGAGGGACTCGACAACCTGCATCTTTATAAGCCAGGGTCCGAGCCCATCTATTCTGAACGACTGCTGACATTGCTGCCGGACGATTACTACAAGAAGATTACCGTTCATGACAATTTCTACCTCAAGGAAGAATACAAGTTGCGTGGTATCCATATTGACGACGAGACCACTCCTGCACCAAAAGGCTATCGCGGAAACATCAGTCGTACATGTACGCATCTGGACCAATTGAAAACGGCCAAGAAGAATGCTGATTATGTGCTGCTGAAATACATCTTTGACAGTCAGACGGAACCAGACCAGAAGGCGTCATTCACTGCCGAGGAACTGAAAGAGGCATCACGCCGTGGACTTATCGACCGCCACGTCTATGCGCTAGGAGGCATGAATCTCGACACTATCAAGATGGCCAAGGACTTAGGCTTCGGAGGTATCGTCATCAGTGGCGACCTCTGGAATCGTTTCAACATCCAGCAGGAACTGGACTATCAGGCATTGATTGATCATTTTGCAAAACTACGTAAAGCTATAGGATAAGCTATGAACAATAAAAACTACATGGTATTTTCAGGTACGGCAACAAAGTACCTCGCGGAGAAAATCTGCCAAAGCCTGGGTTGTCCGTTAGGTGAACTTCTTATCACCAAGTTCTCCGACGGCGAGTTTGCTGTTTCATATGAGGAAAGCATCCGTGGACGCGACATCTTCCTCGTACAGAGCACGTTCCCAAACTCTGACAATCTGATGGAGTTGCTCTTGATGATTGATGCCGCTAAGCGTGCATCTGCCCGTACCATCAATGCTGTCATCCCCTACTTCGGATGGGCGCGTCAGGACAGAAAGGACAAGCCACGTGTCAGCATAGGCGCAAAATTGGTGGCTGACCTGCTGAGTGCCGCTGGTGTCAATCGCGTGATTACGATGGACCTCCATGCAGACCAGATTCAGGGTTTTTTCGATGTTCCTGTTGACCATCTCTATGCGTCGAACGTTATCCTTCCCTATCTGCAGAGTCTGAAACTTGAGGATATGGTGATTGCCTCGCCTGACGTAGGTGGTTCCAAGCGTGCTAATACCTATGCCAAGTATCTGGGCTGTCCGCTGGTACTGTGTAATAAGACCCGTGCCCGTGCCAATGTCGTAGCCTCGATGCAGATTATCGGTGACGTGGAAGGTAAGAATGTGGTGATTATTGACGATATGGTGGATACTGCAGGTACCATTACCAAAGCTGCAGATATCATGAAGGAAGCTGGTGCCAAGACTGTTCGCGCTTGTGCCTCACATTGTGTGATGAGTGGTCCTGCCAGCGAACGCGTTCAGAATTCCGCTCTCGAGGAAATCGTGTTCACTGATTCTATTCCCTACTCTCAGCGTTGCGCAAAAGTGAAACAGCTGAGTGTAGCCGACCTATTTGCAGAAACAATCCGTAGAGTCATCAACAATGAAAGCATCTCTAGCCAGTATATTATTTAGTGTTGCCCTGCTGACATCCTGTCAGTCAAACAGTTACAAGATTAGCGGTTCGGTTAGCTCTTCTGAAGGGCTGGCTGACGGTGACACGCTTTTTGTCACCAAGGACCTGCAGACAGGTATTCCTAGCGATACGCTCATCATTCAGGACGGCAAATTCAAACTGAGCGGTGAGACGGATTCCACAGCATTGTGCATGATATATAGTGCCAAACGCAATGAAATCAATGCGGCATTCTTTATGGAGCCTGGCACCATTGACATACAGTTGACAGACCAACCTGGCGCTTCGCGTGTGGGAGGAACAACCTGCAATAAGCAATGGCAGACACTGAACGACAGTGTGATGTCCATCGGTAAGGAAATCAATCGTATTGCAGAACATATCTATGGCAACAACCTTTCGCAGGAAGAGCAGCAGAAAGGTATGGAGCAGATTGACAAACTGAACAAGCGGTTTGCAGAACTGGTGGTTAAAACTGCAGAGAAGAATATCGACAACGAGTTTGGATACTTCCTGCTGACGTACTATCCTGAGGAACTCATTGACAACAATACTCGTGCAAAACTGATTAAGGATTTGCCTGCAGAGATGCGCCAGCGAACAGCTATCAAGCAGTTGGAACAGACCATTAATGCTGCAGCAAAGACTGCTGAGGGTGCCACCATCAAAGACTTCACGCAGAAAGCTCCAGACGAAACGGAAATCAGTCTGATGGATGAAGTCAAGAAACACAAAGTCACCGTCATCGACTTCTGGGCCTCATGGTGTGGGCCATGCCGTCAGGAAATGCCATTCATGATGCAGATGTACGACAAACTCCAGTCGAAAGGACTCGGCATCATTGGTATATCGCTCGACAACGACAAGGATGCATGGGTAAAAGGCACGGAGGCACTGGGATTCACATGGCCTCAGATGAGCGACCTGAAGGGTTGGGATAATGAAATCGCCCAGCATTTCCAGGTGACAAGTATCCCCCACACTATCGTCGTCGACCAAAAGGGTACTATCCTGCGTCGTGGACTTCGCGGTGAGGAACTGGAGGCTTTCGTCGCTGAACAACTGAAATAGTCAATATCGTCTGTTCGCTTTATCAAAGCAAAACAAAATAAAGCCCAAGACTTGAGCATCAACTCTTGCCTTGGGCTTATTCTTTGTGTAACCGATTTCCTTAGAAGGGCAGATCGTCAGCCGAACCTTCACCAGCGGGTTCCTGGGCAGGAGGGAATGGTGAAGTACTGTCGTTAGGAGCTGCTGCCTGCTGGGGAGGGAACGGAGTTGCGCCAGCAACAGGAGCGGCACCAGCAACGGGAGCCACACCACGAGTCACATTATAAGCACGAATATCGTTATACCAACGTCCATTGAATTCACGAGCATCAATGTCAAACGATACGGTTACATCTTCACCCATCTGAATATTGAATTGCTTGATGCGGTCCTCTCCAAAAATATTAAATACCATATGACGAGGATACTGACCGGGTATTTCCATTACATACTCCTGAGTCATCCATGTGTTCCCAGTGCGAGCAGATACACCGCTTCTGGGTTGCAATACTGCAATAATTCTACCTGTTAAATCCATAATAAATATTACTTTTTTCTTGTTATTACGTGTTTCAGATTGCGAAATTACATAAAAAAATTCGAATTTGTGCATTTTTTACGAAATATTTTTGCAATTGAGCCAGACTTTTTGTATTTTTGTACTCAATTTGAATAGAAAAGAAACTAAAAACAGATATACATATGAGATTTACCGTATCAAGTACTGCACTTAGCAGCAAGCTCAATGCTCTTTCGAGAGTTATCAACAGTAAGAATTCTCTGCCCATTTTGGCAGACTTTGTTTTCGACATTCAGGACAATGTGCTCCACCTGACAGCCTCGGACAGCGAGAATGTCATGAAGACACAGGTTGAACTGATTGAAAGCGACGGCAACGGTCGTTTTGCAGTAGGCAACCACGACCTGCTGGAGGCCGTTAAGGGTTTCTCCGAGCAACCTATCACTTTCGATGTAGACCAGCAGGCCAACATCGCAAAGATCAGTTATCAGAATGGTATGTTCTCACTGCCTGTCGAGAGTGCCGATGAATATCCTGTCACCCAGACTGTCAGCGACAGTGCAACGGAGATTGTCATTGAAAGTGCCGTGCTGGCCGAGAACATCAACCGTTCGCTCTTCGCCACAGCGCAAGACGAATTGCGCCCCGTCATGAATGGTATCTATTTCGACCTCACTCCAGAATGCCTGTCTATCGTGGCTTCTGACGGTCATAAGTTGGTTCGCAACAAGATTCTGAACATTCATAGCGATCAGCCCGCATCGTTCATCCTGCCCAAGAAGCCAGCTTCTCTGCTGAAGACGCTGCTGAGCAAGGACGGTGAGGATGTCATCATCCGCTTTGACGAGCGCAACGCACTTATCGACTATGCCGATGGTGAAATCACCTGTCGACTCATCGAGGGCCGCTATCCCAACTACAACTCTGTCATTCCGCAGAGCAACCCCAATCAACTCACCGTCGATCGTCAGGGTTTGTTGGCAGCATTGCGTCGTGTTCAGCCCTTCTCCAGCGACTCCAGCAACCTCATCCGTTTCCACGTTGAGGGTGGTACGCTGCAGCTCGATGCTGAGGACTACGACTTCTCGAAGACAGCTACCGAGCGCATGTCGTGCCAATATGAAGGCCAGCCCATGAGCATCGGTTTCAAGGGTTCTTCATTCATTGAGATACTTGGCAACTTCGATTGCTCTGAGGTACTCATCCAGTTGGCAGATCCCAGCCGTGCAGGTTTGGTTCTTCCTACAGAACAGCCTGAGAATCAAGATGTTCTGATGTTGATGATGCCCATGTTGATTAATGATTAAAAGCTAGTATGAAACTGAACTTAACAAAACCACTTGTTATATTCGACTTGGAGACTACGGGACTTGACATGGTCAAGGACCGTGTCATCCAGTTGTCATATATTAAGGTTTACCCTGACGGACGCGAGGAAAGAGGTAACGAACTTATTAACCCTGAGAAACATATCGACGATATCATCACCCAACTGACTGGTATCACCAACGAGGACGTAAAGGACAAACCAACCTTCAAGCAGATTGCGAAGAAAATGGAGGATGTTTTCTCAGGTTCTGACATTGCAGGATTCAATTCCAATTTCTTCGATGTTCCCCTGCTCGCTGAGGAATTCCTGCGTGCTGGCATCGACTTTGATTTCTCTAAGTGTCGTCTTATTGACGCTTGCACCATCTTCAAAAAGATGGAACGTCGTAACCTGGCATCGGCCTATAGGTTCTACTGCGGACGTAAAATGGAGGAAGACTTCGAGGCGCACCGTGCCGATCAGGATACCGAAGCAACTTATCGCGTACTGATGGGTGAATTGGACAAATATGCCCCTGGTGTCAACGAAGATCCTGAGAAAGTGCTTGAGAACGATATGCAGGCTTTGGCTGATTTCTCAAAACAGAACGATAACGTCGACTTTGCTGGACGCATCGTCTGGGCTGACGTCAACGGCAAGCGCACGGAGGTTTTCAACTTTGGCAAACACAAAGGCCTGCCAGTGGCTGACGTTCTCCGCATGGATCCTGGATACTATAGCTGGATATTGGCTGGCGACTTCACGTATAACACGAAACAGGTGCTCACACGCATCCGTCTGCGCGAAGCAACAAAGTAAGTAGCAAGATGTTGAAAGGCAAGAAAATCGTATTAGGCATTACGGGTTCCATAGCGGCCTACAAGGCCTGCATGATTATCCGTGGACTTGTCAAGGCTGGTGCCGAAGTGCAGGTTGTCATTACCCCTGCTGGTAAGGAATTCATCACCCCTATCACACTTTCCGCACTGACACAGGAACCCGTCATCAGCGATTTCTTCTCCCAACGTGACGGCACGTGGCATTCCCATGTGGCATTAGGTCTTTGGGCTGATGCCATGCTCGTAGCTCCCTGCACAGCTTCAACACTGGGAAAGATGGCAAACGGTATTGCCGACAACATGTTGATTACGACCTACCTATCCATGAAGGCTCCTGTATTCATTGCCCCTGCGATGGATCTTGACATGTACCAACATCCGACTACCCAACAGAACATGGAACGCCTGCGTTCATTCGGCAACCACATCATAGAACCTCAAAGTGGATTCCTGGCTTCAGGATTGGAAGGCAAGGGACGCATGGAGGAACCAGAACGCATAGTCGAAGCGCTGGACTACTTCTTCGAAACGAAGGATTTGGCAGGCAAGCACATCATGATTACGGCTGGTCCTACTCATGAGAAGATTGACCCCGTCCGCTTCATTGGCAATTACTCCAGTGGTAAAATGGGATTCGCCCTTGCTGAGGAATGTGTACGACGTGGTGCTGATGTAACGCTGATTTGCGGACCCGTTTCTACACAATTGTCACCGATGGCTGCGCAACTTATCAAGCGCATCAACGTGGAGAGTTGTCAGGAGATGTTCGACGCCGCTACCACTGCATTCCCCCATTGCAATGCAGCTATCCTTTGTGCTGCTGTGGCCGACTTCCGTCCTGACCATCAGGCAGACCAGAAAATCAAGCGCGAAGGCGACGACCTGCAACTCCGTTTGCTACCCAATCCCGATATCGCTGCAGAACTGGGACGCATGAAGCAATCAGGACAACGCCTTGTCGGTTTTGCCCTCGAAACCAACGACGAACAGGCCAACGCCCAAAAGAAACTACAGAAGAAGAACCTCGACTTCATCGTGCTGAACTCACTCCGCAATGAAGGGACGTGTTTCCAGTCGGACGAAAACCAAATCAGCATCATCAACGCTGACGGACAGCGCGACTACGAACGCAAGTCCAAGAGCGCCGTTGCCAAAGATATTATTGACCAGTTGGCAATGCTGCTGTAGCATAAAAGCACATTTACATGATAGAAATCACTACGCTCGACGACCCTCGCGTAAGTCCATATAGCAGGCTTACGGAAGGACAGTTGCGTATGGCACTGGAACCAGAAAAGGGATTGTTCATTTGCGAAAGTCCGAAAGTTATCCGTGTAGCATTGGATGCTGGTTGGGAACCCGTGTCGCTATTGTGTGAACGAAAGCACATCGAGGGTGACGCCAAGGACATCGTCGACCGTATCGCCTCGCGCGTACCTATTTATACTGGTAGTCGTGAACTGCTTGCACAGCTCACAGGCTACACCTTGACACGCGGTGTGTTATGTGCCATGAGACGTAGAAAATCTCCAACACTGGATGAATTGCTGCACGATGCTAAACGTGTGGTAATCATCGACGCCGTGACGGACACAACAAACATCGGAGCCATCTTTCGTTCAGCAGCAGCACTGGGCATCGACGCCGTCCTACTGACTCGCGACACCTGCGACCCACTGAATCGCCGTGCCGTACGTGTGTCCATGGGTAGCGTGTTCCTCGTGCCATGGACGTGGCTCGACGGGCCAATTACAGCGACACTTCACAACTACGGATTCCGCACGGCAGCAATGGCATTGACGGATAAGAGCATCGCGCTGGATGACACACGGCTGAAGGCTGAACAACGCCTGGCGCTAATCATGGGGACAGAAGGTGACGGACTGCCACAACAAGTTATCGACGAGGCAGACTATACAGTGCGAATACCGATGGCACATGGCGTTGATTCACTGAACGTTGCCGCAGCTGCTGCAGTAGCGTTCTGGGAGTTGAGGTGTGTTGCTATGCATAGCAACAAACACAACGATTAATCCATGCGGTCTCGATAGTCCTCGTAAGTGAATCGACGCAGAAGTTCCAATGTGCCGTTCTCATGAAGCATGCAAATGGACGGATGAGTAATGCCGTTAAATGTATTGGTTTTCACGGTGGTATAGTGAATCATATCCTCAAACACTATCTGCTCACCAACTTGCAATTCGTGGTCGAATTGCCAAAGGCCCATGAAATCACCAGACAGACAACTGTTGCCACCAAGGCGATAAACGAAATCTGAGGACTGAAGGTTTGCTGGCAATCCACCCGTTTCCGACGGTTCAATATGCTCGGCGCCACGGACATCCGGATAATACGGCATTTCCAGACAATCAGGCATGTGGCACGTAAAACTGACATCAAGGATAGCGGTACGGATGCCTTTGTTTTCGACAACGTCAACAACAGAGGAAACTAACGGTCCCGTCTGCCAGGCAAAGGCACTACCAGGTTCGAAGATGACTTTCAAATGTGGCCAGCGTTCATGGAATTCCTGCATCATACTGACAAGCAGTTCTATGTCATAATCCTTGCGCGTAACCAGATGTCCGCCACCGAAATTAATCCATTCCAACTGTGGAAACCACCGAGAAAACTTTTCTTCTATATGCTGGAGCGTACGCTGGAACACGTCTGACCCACTCTCGCAGTGGCAATGACAATGAAAACCTCGGATATCACTAGGCAACGTCTCGGGCAGTTTATCCGCCGTAACACCAAAGCGCGTACCTGGTGCACATGGATTATATAGTAGCGTGCCGACCTCTGAATATTCAGGATTAACCCGGATGCCGATTGAACATGTCGCAGCACACTCATGAAAGCGCTCGTACTGCGAGAGCGAATTGAATGTCAGATGACTGCTGCAACGGATAATGTCGTCCATCTCGTCTTCCTTGTAAGCTGGCGAAAATGTATGGGCTTTCGCACCGAACTCCTCCAATGCCAGACGGGCTTCGGACAATGAACTTGCCGTTGTAGCGCTGATATATTCGCGGAAAATGGGGAATGTTTTCCACAATGCAAAAGCCTTGAAGGCAAGTATCCATTCTGAGTCTGTGCGACGGGCAACATCGCGAATGAGTGCGAGGTTGCGACGAAGGAGTGACTCCTCTATCATATAATATGGTGTCTGCATGTCAAATGGCTTTAAAAAGTTCTAAGTGCTTCGTAGATACGCTGCACTGGCAGGCCCATGACATTGAAATAGCTGCCGTTCAGGGCCGTGACACCAATGTAGCCAATCCATTCCTGAATGCCGTAAGCACCAGCCTTGTCAAAAGGGCGGTAATGGCTAACGTAGTAGTCTATCTCGCTGTCCGTGAGCGACTTAAATGTTACGTCGGTGGTAACAGAGAAACTTGTCTGACGATCCGTCGTAGTCAGCGTGACACCAGTGATGACCTGATGTGTTTGTCCAATCAATTCGCGCAGCATATTGTGAGCCTCAGCGGCATCTTTGGGCTTGCCCATCACATGAGTGCCCAATACTACAATAGTGTCTGCAGTAATGATTAACTCGTCCGGAGCCATCGTCTGACGATAGGCTGCAGCTTTCTTCTGGGAAATATACTGTGCAATGTCACGCGTGGGCAAATCGTCGGGATAACTCTCGTCGATGCCATCGATGACGCGTACATCGAACTCAACATCCAAACCTGCCAACAACTCCTTGCGACGCGGCGAATTGCTGGCAAGTATAATATGATAATCTTTTGCTACCATCCGAATGCCTTTTCGTCGTACAACCACTTGTGCTGAGCCTTCAATACTTGCTCTATCACATCACGTCCACAACCATAACCACCGCAGTAGTCGCTGACATAGATACTGGCAGCCTTGACTTCAGTACAAGCATCCTTGGGACACACTGGGCAACCGACACGACGCATGATTTCGAGATCAGGAATATCGTCACCCATATACATCACCTCTTCGTCCTCATAGCCGTATTTAGCCACATACTCCTCATAGGTCTGAATTTTTACGGCTGCACCCAGATAGACGTCGTCGACACCTAGGCCGTGATAACGCAACGCAACGGATGTAATGCGGCAACCAGTGATGATAGCAATGCGCAAGCCCATTTTCTGTGCTAGCTGAATGGCATAACCATCTTTGATATTCACCGTACGGCAAGGAACACCATCGGTTCCAAGGGGAATCGTTTCACAGGACAGCACCCCGTCAATATCAAAAACGATGGTGCGAATCTTTGTCAAGTCGTAATTAATCATTTATTCGTAGACTTTTCGTAAATACTATTTGTAAGCAGGTCGTAGACATTTTGCATCTTGGGATTGTCGTCTAACAAGTGATGCTGACCGATGATGACGTTATTGTCGTGGCGCACAGCAGGACCAGTCTGCGCGTCAACAGGGGACATAGTGTGCAACTTACGCACGGTCTGATCAATCAGTGGCAGCATCACATCGAAAGGAATGCCGATACGGCCTAGTACATCGGCAGATAGTGCCATGCAATGGTTGGCAAAATTACAGGCGAATACTGCTGCCAAATGCAGATACCTGCGGTCATCCGTCGACAGATGATAAACGTGGGAACTGAGTGTGCGCGCTAATTCGTTCAGCACGTCGAGCGTCTCTGCAGAGTCTGCCTCGAGGAATATGGGAATGTCAGTAAAGGGCACTATCGTCTCCTTTGAGAACGTCTGCATAGGATAAAATACACCATAGCGACGGCAGTAGTCTGAAAGCGCCGACATCGGCATCGATCCTGCCGTATGCAGAAACAATTGGTCTTCCCTACCCTTCGTTGCGCGGACAATAACGTCCTCCAGAACGTCGTCCTTGACAGCGATGATGAACGCGTCAGCAGTTTGCGGCAGTGGGGATTCCCCACCACAATCAGTGGTCACAGCTCTGCCACGGACAACTGTCACGTCGTGACCTGCATCACGCAATGCCTGTGCGAGGTTCGTACCCAGACGACCAGTGCCAATTACAACAATGTTCATCTCAATACTTGTCGACGTGTACTTTTTCCCACTTCAGCTTGTCTTCGTTCTGGGGTTTGCGCTCGTCTGCTTTGCGACCAAGAGCAAGAACACAGAGGCATGACAGGTTCTCAGGAATGCCAAGAATGCCCTGAATCACCATATCCGCCGTAGTGCCGTCCGACAGTCCGCGACCACGCATCTGCACCCAGCACGAACCAATACCCAACTCCTCTGCCTGATACTGCATGGTGATGGCAGCAATCGAACCATCCTCCACCCAGCAATCATTCTGCATGGGGTCACCAAGTACGACAATAGCCATAGCAGCATCCTTGATGAACGCACCGCCCAGATCTTTCGCGTCAGACAATTTCTCAAGGTCCGCCTTGTTGTCGACCACTACAAACTGCCACGCGCGCTGGCCCTTCGATGTCGGTGACATCAGTCCTGCACGTAATATCATCTTCACATCCTCGCCATCAATTTCCTCGGCCGTAAACTTACGGTGCGAGCGGCGTTGCTGAACTAAATCCTTGAAATCCATAAACGTAAATTATATTTATATATCATCAACTGATGCGCAGACACATCATCGTCAAATCGTCGTTTGGATCGGCACCATCGCGATGTTTCTCCACTTCGACTGCCAGCGTTTCAATAACTTGTCGTGCCGAGTCGAAATGCGTATTGCGCAGAATGTCAAGCAACCGTTCATCACCAAACTGTTCGTGTTCGCGGTTCTCAGCCTCGTTCAAGCCATCGGTATAAATAAACAGTGCTCGTCCCTTGATGCTCTCAATCTCCTCGCCTTCAAACTCCAATCCTGGCAATACACCAATGGGGAAGTTCGGTTTCATCTCTAGGAAATCTCCATGATGCTCACCACCACCAATGACAGGCGGATTGTGACCGGCATTACCGAAAGAGAGATGTCCTGAAGTGAGGTCGACCATGCCAACGAACAGCGTAACAAACATGTTCGTAGGATTCTCGTCACCAGACAGCGCATCATTCATGTGCGTACAAATATCGGAGGGTGATAACTGCTGATTGGCTAGTGTTCGGAACAGTCGCGTGACCTGAGCCATAAACAACGACGCGGGAACGCCCTTACCACTCACGTCACCAAGGCAGAAATACAGGTTATCATCCTTCAATAAGTAGCCGTACAAATCGCCACCGACTTCCTTCGCTGGTGTCATCGAGGCATACATGTCCAGACCCTCACGATCAGGGAATACATTGGGCAACATCGACATCTGGATGCTGTTGGCTACGTTCAGCTCGCTCTCAATAGATGCCTTCTGGGCGGTAGTATCCTTCAGTTCTTCGATGTAACGAACCAATGACTGCTGCATATTACCGAACGACTGGCTCAACTGGCCGATTTCATCGGTACGTTCGAAGTTAGGCAATTGTGTATCGAACTGTCCAGAAGCTATCGTCTCAGCCTCGCGGGCCAAACGACGCAGCGGACTGAGCTCTCGGGTAATAATACGAATGAAGAAATACAGCATCAACAACAATCCGACGCATACAATGGCCATGACTGTTCGTCTCAGACGGTCGAAGCCACCAAAGATATCGCTTTCCGGACATACAATAGCCATCGAACAGCCCGTCTTGCCCAATGGTTTATAGAACACATAGCAATGCTCACCGTTGATGTGCATTTCACGCACGCCTTCTTCGCCACGCTGCATGGCATGGCCCAAAGAAACCATCGCCGTGTCAGGATTTTCTAAAGTTTGCGTAAAGATGGTCTGACGCGTAATTTTCGTCGAGTCGGGATGCACGAAATAAGTACCACCGCGACCAATCATAATGCTATAGGAATTAGGATATGGCTTCACGGCAGAAATGGTCTGCGAGAGCCAGTTCAGTGACAAGCTGGTATTAATGACTCCTATGAAACTACCATCGCTTGCTTTGATGGCCTGACAGTAGGAGGTAACCATCTCACTGGTATTGGTAGGGGCGTCGTAGTCCATGTAGGGCTCTGTCCAACACGCATGACCAAGCAATGTGGGCATGAGATACCAATCAGCGAAAAAGTACTGGTAATTCTCGCTACCGCCCTGAATGGTGCGAATAGAGTCGCCATTATGCCTGGAATAGGCAGAAAAATACAAACCCTTATCTTTGAAATAGTAAGGCTCGAAGGCTATCGAACAGTTATAGAAATCGGGATTGTTCAGCAACATTCCGCGGCTATAGACAAACATTGAGTCAGCCTTATCGGGATGTCGCTGCACGAGCCAGTCTGTCATGCCAGTGGCTACTTCGACACGGTTCAGAATACCTTCAACGCGCAACGATGTCTTATCCAATATCTGCGTAGCACGGCTGATAGCCTCCTGACGCACGGCCTCACGTGACTGGTAGAACAAAAATCCAAGGGCGGCGATGAAAATGACAGCGGCAAACATGACGACCCACAGACTGACACGAACTGACAGCTTCCGGTGGATATATGAGAATATCTTATCCATAGTCTATCGTTTGTCCATTAGTTCTTCGTACGTCACATTACGGCTCAGCATCTGGTTTTCCACCATCAGCTGGCTGGCCTGTTTCACCATATCCGGGCGAAGGCGGAACTCGCGTTTCTTCGACTCACGATCCACCTGAAGACGCAACACCTCTTTCAACATCAGCCGTTGCATCACGCGGTTCGTGGCAATGTGCTCGCGGTCCACATACTTCATCACTATGTCCAGCGCCTCATCAGGATGAGCAGCAGCCCACTCCCACCCGCGTCTGCTGGCGGCAGCGAACTTCTGCGCCTGATCCTTATGTTTCTCGTAGTAGTCGCACGTCATATACACACCGTCTTCCTGCACATTATACCCGTGGTCACAAAAGCGGTAAACGTTCTTGTCCGACAGTTCCATGCCGGCCTGCACCAACTGGTAATACTCGTTGTAACTCATGGCCAACGTGGCGTCCAACGCTCCAGTCACAAACAGGTTGACATTCTGTGCGAAACGCACCCACTCGTAGTCCAGATGATCCTTGATGCTCATACAGATAGCCAACTGACCGAAACCGACACTCCAAATGCCAACCTTCGCACCTTTCTGCGTCAGCGGATCCTTACCACGCGCCGAAACGATGACCATTGCGTTGTTCATCGAGGTCTGAAGGATGTTTACCAAAGGGATGCCGTCGTCCACGATTTCCATGGCCTGACACAACTGCAGCGTCGTAGCCTGACACTGGTTCTTACGCAGACGGCTCATAGCGGGCTGCGTAGCGGAAGGATGCTCTATCCGGACATTCACTCCAACTTCGCGATAAAAGCCCTTCGCCTCAGCAACATAATAGCCAGCAAACTGCGCCTGCGCAGTCCATTGAGGCGTGAACACGAAAGTCTGTGCCTTCGCGCATAATATGTTGAATAGCAAAAAAGCAAAAAACAGAAACGCTTTCTTCATCTGACATCCGTTTAATCCGGGAACTCCGTATCTGGAAAATATCAAATGCTCAATTCGTCCAGCACATTGATGAGTCGTTTGTCGAAACGCTTATCGGTACGGATGCACTCCGAGAAGGGCACATACACCACATCGTTGTTGCGCACACCAACCATGACGTTTCTCTGCCCCTGCAAAATGGCCTGGATAGCACCAACACCCGTACAACTGGCCAGAATGCGGTCGCGGGCCGACGGCGTGCCGCCACGCTGCAGATGGCCGAGAATCGACACGCGCACATCGAACTCCGGGAACTCCTTCTTTACGCGCTCGGCATAAAACATGGCACCACACTTCGGGCTCTCCGAAACGATAACGATACACGACTTCTTCGACTTACGGATACCGCGGCCCATGAATGCTGCGAGCTGGTCGACATCCGTTGTTTCCTCGGGCACGATAGCTGCCTCGGCACCGCAGGCAATAGCACAATTCTGTGCAAGAAATCCAGCGTCACGTCCCATCACCTCGACAAAGAAGATGCGCTCGTGCGAGTTCGCCGTATCACGAATGCGGTCCACACACTCCATAATGGTGTTCATCGTCGTGTCGTAGCCGATGGTAGCATCGGTACCATATAAGTCATTATCAATGGTTCCTGGAAGACCGATACAAGTGAAGTCGTGTTCCAAGGCGAAATCGCGCGCACCAGTCAGCGAACCGTTACCACCAATCACCACCAGTGCGTCTATCTCTTCCTTCAGGCACGTCTCGTAGGCCTTCTGACGACCTTCCACCGTCATAAAATCCTTCGAACGGGCACTCTTCAGAATCGTTCCACCGCGGGTAATAATACCGCTGACGTCCTCCGTCGTGAAGGTCTTCACCTCACCGTTCATCAGTCCTTCGTAACCACGATAGATACCTTTGATGTTAAAACCATTATAAATACCAGAACGCGTCACGGCACGAATAGCTGCATTCATACCAGGCGAGTCGCCGCCAGACGTCAAAATGCCGATAGTCTTAATCTTACCCATAGTCTTATAGAATTAAATGATTATTTTATTTGCAAAGGTACAAAAAAATACCCGTTCCGCAATATTTTTTTTCTTTATTTTTTTATGTCTCTCAGCAGACTTACTTAAAGGTGTATTCTGTGTAGCTCTCACTACGTCCATTCATCCGCAATCGTTTCATTGTAGACGACTTGCTGTCAACAACGAGGACGAAGGAGGTAAACATCTGACGCTTTTTACCAGAAGGAGTAATGGTGATGGTTTGCTCATTACCCTTAGTGGTCACCTTGACATTGTCACTGGCAGGAATCGGCTGGTGATTGATGACGGCTTTCAATACAGCATGAAAGTCGGAAGAAAGCGGATTCTTGCGACTGTCTGTAACATGTTTCTTACCTTTCTGAGTCATGGTAAACTGCGTACCGTCCATCAGCAGCTGGTCTTTGCCTCCATCCGTAGAAATGCAGATGTAGTCAGGTTTGCGGATAGTCACGTCACCTGTGGTTACAACATCGGTCTTGACGGCCTTCGAATGGCTCACTTTAGTCACGGTCTGTGCTTGCGCGCAAAGTGCGAACAGGCAGCATAACAATAATAGTAAATGTTTCATATGCGCATTCTTGATTATAATTTTTCGTTTTTAATAGTTTCCAATGTCTTGAATGCCGTCATCGTCACGCCCTCCAGTCCGTGTAAGACCAGACTCTGTCCCGTTAAGAACAGATTGGGAATAGGCGTCTTAGGCGACAGCATGGTTATCAGTGACTGGCGACAGTCCTTCCTGATGCCAAAGGCCGAGCCACAAGGCGACAAAATATAGTCGCGCCAGGTCAGCGGGGTACTGGTGTAGCATTTCTCTGACCCATGGTCAGAGTGTGGCGTTGCATTCTCCACCATATCTCGCAAACCGGGTATCACCCTTTCTGCCAAACGAATGCACTCATCGGTCATCCGCTGTTTTTGTTGTTCATAATTATCGCCACGCCGTCCAACATGGGTGTCCTCCCAGTCTTTGCAAAGCGTCCACGGCATAGGAGTCAGCAGGTCTATCTGTCGCGTATAGTCTCCATTCTCTGGCACCCGGCAACTCACCATCACACCCCCCACGCCGTCCATATCCTCATGGAATGACCACACATTAGCCTTCTTGTAGACGTATTTGTTGTGGTTGAAATAAGGCAGCACATCCGGTTTCAGTACCAACGAGGCCGTAAACATGCCGAAGGTATTTTCCAACGCATTGATTCGGCGACGGAAGATGCCTTTCATTATACGCGAGTCCTTCAACCAGCCAAACGTCAGTTGCGGGTGTACATCGCTAATGAACGCTTTGGCTTCATAGGTTTGGCCTTTTGAACATTTTGCCGCCACAATCCTGCCGTCCTGCTCCACGAGTTCCTCCACCTCAGCACGGCAGACAACCTCTCCACCAAAGGACTTGATGTCGTTTACCAGTGAATCGATGATCATGTTGCCACCGCCCTTAAGCCGCCAACTGCTCTGGATATAACTGCTCATCGAATGGGCAAAGTTAAACAACGGCAGCGACTCCCGCCTCAGTTCCATTTTCATGGCTGCGGCAGACAGCACGTTAATAAGCAGCGGGTCATGAAACAGCGATGACAGCCAGTCGTAGGCGTTCACCTCGACAGTATCCTCCATTGGTGGCAGGTGGCGAAGCGTGTCGACATACTGCCTCAAGGCAGTCTTCTCCTGAGGGAAATATTCCCCCAGCACACTGGCAAAGTGGTCAAAACCCTCAGCCAAAGGGAATGTCTGGTTTCCGATGGTCACTTGGTCGAAACCATCAGCATCCAACCGCACCCAAGGTAGTCGCATCAGTCCCAGCTGCTCAAAAGCCTCATGCAATGGTTGGCCCTCCGCCAGTCCGCCGACATAATGCAAACCCGTGTCGAATTCGAAGTTCCCACGGCGATAGCTCTGCAGACAACCACCCGGCTGTGCCTGGCGTTCGAGCACGAGCACGCTCCTACCCTCCTTCGCCAATTGTCTGGCGCACACCAGTCCACCCAATCCGCTACCTATGACAACGACATCATACATCATTTCTTCTGTCGGTTAAGCCATCGATAGACAGCGGGCTGTAACACATAAGCTAAAACAACTGCCGAGAGCAAACCTACAAGCGTTGAGAATCCGACACTACGAATAGCAGGATGATTTGCGAGAAGCATGCTGCTGACGGTCGTTATCAGGGTGACGGCACTGAGGAGAATGGCTGTCTTATGATAGTGTAGTTTGTTGTCGTTGTCAGACGTAAGCCCATTCATGACGAAGATGCTGTAGTCCACTCCGATACCGAAAATAAAAGTCGAGATGATGATGCTGATAAGATTGAAGCGCACGTCGAACAATACCATTGCTCCAAGCACGATGAGCCAACTGAATAAAATCGGCATGAAGCCCAGCAAGGTGTGCTTGACATTAAAATGGAAACTCAGCAGCAACACGACAAAGACGAAAAGCATGGAAATCCACTGCAGCACGTTGAAGTCATCATTCATCTGGAGCAGCGTGTCGGTAGTATAGTAATAAGTATCGAGCACCAGCAGATTGGGGTCGCTGGCAATGGCATCACAGATACGGATATAGTCGCTCTCGCTGCTGCGCACGGAGTCGTTGGCACAGCGTACAGAGGTAAAGCAAAGATAATCGTCGCCATACGAATGTTCCATCAGCGTCGACTGATAACCTGCGGGAATCAGCCCTGCGGCATAGAGCGAGTCTGGCTCGTAGTCGCTGGCAGCCGCTTCGAAGAAAATATCGAAGGCCTCGGGAGTAAGGTCGGCCTGTGGTGCCGTCTGCGCTATCAGCATGCGCACCTTGCCGAGCCTATCCGGTGTCCAGTAATTCTTCCATGCATCGATGCGCTCCTGCTGAACATGCATGGGAACGAAAACCTGATTGGTATGAGTATAGTCCTTGACAAGACCGAGTTGCTGCAGCGAATCGAGCTTACGGTCAAGGATGGCGAAATGGCTGATGGCCTCCTCCATCGTTTGGCCTTTACTGGCAAAGTATTTCGTCTTGTCGCCGGTATAGGTCTTGCTACGAAGCAAATTTTCCGAGTGTTCAGTCATCGGGTCCTCATAGCCCAGATTATGCATGTCGGCATCGAAACGAATGCCGCCCACAAGGTAGGCACCGATACCAACGACTATCACCAGACAAACAATGGCCAACAAGGGCTTGTTGCGGTCAAAGGGATAGCTGTTGATAGCCTCGATAAAGGCAGGGAAACCTTTTCCCTCTGACCTTTGACCTTTGACCTCCAACAACTGCGGTATATAAACCAATGAGAACAGCGTCGTGCCGAGGATGGCAAAAGCGGCAAACAAACCAAAGTCCTGCAATAGGGCGGTATTGATGAAGATAAGTCCTGCAAACGAACCGATGGTGGTGACACAGCCCAGCAAGACGGGCTTTACCTGGTCGCGCAGCAATTGCTCTCCATCAGCCACATATTGGTGATGAGTCAGAATATGGAGTACATAACTCAGGGCAACACCCAGCACCACACCGCCTATACCTAAAGCCAGCAACGAGAATTCCCC
Organism: uncultured Prevotellaceae bacterium; assembly: GCA_902774925.1. GTDB lineage: Bacteria > Bacteroidota > Bacteroidia > Bacteroidales > Bacteroidaceae > Prevotella. The sequence continues at coordinate 28,104 of CACYKE010000013.1, forward strand.
TTTCAGCCAATACATGATCGACAGGCCGAAGAGGGTGCCGAAGACAACTGGCAACAACAGCAGGGGAATGGTATCCCAACGACGAATTGCGTGCCACACTCCGCCCTTTAGGTCGGAGAAACAGACAAATAGGAATACCAAGACCAAAACGAGTGCCCCGGCAATGGTAGTCGTCAGGTCGCGTTTGATGGTCGTGGAATTGTAATAACCACTTGCAGGCGTGCCGTGATAACTGATACGTACATCGGGATTGGTCGTGGCAAACTGCGCGATGAGTGTGTTCAACCGCTCAAAGAGTGCAGAACCTTGTCCTGTATTGGTCGAAGAGAAACGGGGTGTCAGGAAGGCGATGCACACCGTGGAATCGGGCACGAAGAAGTGGTTGTCTATCGTCTTATAGCTGCCGGCACTCAGCAATGGTGCCATCTGCTCAGCCAACACATTGCGCATGCCCAGCGGGTCCATCTCTATCAGTTCCGGAAACATCTCTCCCACTTCGCTCAACAGGTCGTCGTGGTTTTCTTGCATCTGTTGGGCGAAGTGTTCACGTGTCAATAGTGAGTCGAAATGTGTGTAGGCCGTAGTGTCGATATAGGCTGGCAAATGCTCTGACAGATAGTCAATGCCGCTGGGTAGCAGGTCTTCATCCAAACGATAGAACAAGTCTTCTACCAGCATCGAATCTTGTCTGACGGAGTCAGCAAATGCATCGCAGACTTGCGTCAGTTTCCCGACGTCACTCCCCTCAAATAGCACGAATGTCTTGTCCTTGATTTTCAGGTCGGCAAAGGCGAGCTTAGTCGTGCCGTCCTCATTCTTTGACGACGGCATCAGCTTGTTGATATCCTCCTCCAGATGTAGCTGTGCGGCAAAATAGCCAAAGAAAGCGAACAAAGCTATCATCGACAGCCAGCAAATCAGTCGATGGTTGCGAAAATAACGATATATGTGAATGAAGAAACTTGTCATTGCTGCACAAATATCTTAAGTTGCGCCTTGGCTATCATTTCCTTGCCAATACGACTCTCACCGTTAGCAATAGTCACATTGCCGAACGTAAAGCCGAATTCGATGGACGTATCTATCCTCTCGTCCAGGCGAGGGCGACGCTGACATTCGAAGCGTTTCACCTCACCGATAAGACCCACGGGGGGATTGTCAAAATGCTGATTCAGTATCTGACAGCCCATCATTGCCGAGCACGACTGGGCGATATGCTCTATCAGACATGTCTCGGAGATGGTGCCGTCGGGCAGCATGAAATAATTGTCAGCGCGGACGGTGAGAGCGGTGACGGCATGGGTGTCGTCACACGTCTCAATCTCGTCCAGCATGATGAATGGTTCACGCTGCGGAATCACCTGTTTGATGTCTTCGTCTTTCAGCTTCATGCAGGAATATTCTGTTCGATGTAGTCGTATAAGTCGTTGAACGTCTGGATTTTGTGCAATTCCGATACAGGAATGGTTACCTTATAATTCACCTGCAGCAGGGCCACCATATCCACCAGACTCAGACTGTCAAGACTCAAAGTTTCCTTGATGTTTGCATCCGGAGTGATGTCACTTACCTCTACTTCAAACTCACCTGCGAGCAGCTCATTAACCTGCTCAATAATTTCATTTCTTGTCATAATTAATTTTTTACTGTTTTAATTTTATAATGTTTTAATTTTACATGTTCTTCACTATCAGCGTCGAATTGGTTCCTCCGAAACCAAACGAGTTGCTCAGGAACTGGTCGAAGGCAATCTCCTTGGTCTCACCCAGCACATTGATGCAGGCCGTCTCTTCGTCGGGATTCTCGAAATTCACGTTGCCGGCAATGAAGCCGTTCTTCATCATCAGCATCGAATAGATAATCTCCGAAGCACCAGCCATCCACATCTCGTGACCCGTCTGACTCTTCGTCGAAGTCACGGGCACATTACATTCGCCAAAGAACTGGGCGATGGCCTGAGCCTCACGGGCATCACCAATCTTCGTCGAGGTGGCATGGGCGTTCACATAGCCAATCTCCTTCGGACTGACACCGGCGTCCTTCAGACAAAGCTCCAGCGAACGGGCAGGACCAGCCACATTAGGCGTCGAGATATGGTCACCATTGCCCGAGAATCCCCAGCCTACAATTTCTGCCAGGATAGGAGCACCACGGCGCACGGCACTCTCGTAACTCTCCAGTATCACCGTTGCAGCACCACCGCCAGGCACCAGTCCGTTGCGGTCGCGGTCGAAGGGACGGCTGGCCTTAGTGGCATCATCGTCGTCACGCAAGGCAAACGACTGGATGCCGTCGAACGATGCCACGCCATACATGTTGGCCTCCTGAGCACCGCCACAGACCACACATTCTTGCAGGCCGTTGCGGATGAGCAATGCACCCAGTCCGATTGACTGTGAACCGCTGGCACAAGCCGCAGAGGCTGTCAGATTGATACCCTTCAGATGAAACAGGCATGCCAGGTTCATCGTCACCGTCGAGTTCATCGACTGGAAGATGGCACCACTGCCACAGGCGGCCGTCGAACCGCAATTGCGGAACTTATCGAGGGCAAGCATCGTGGCCTCGGCTACGGAGTCGTTACCATAAATGATACCCACCTCATGCTGGTCGATATAGTCCTGATCCATGCGGGCAGCCTCCAAGGCGTCCTTCGTGGCCATATAGGCATACTGTGCCTCCTCGGGCATAAACTGCCGCTGGTTGCGACCGATAAACGGTTTCAGGTCAGGTCGCGGCACGTTGGCTGTAAACGGCGAGCGGAAGCCCGCATCGACACGTTCCTGACTCTTGATGATTCCACTCTTTCCTTCATACAGGGACTGGCGCACCTCGTCGAGCGTTACGCCCAGACACGACCAGATTCCCATTCCTGTAATTACTACGCGATTCATAATATCTATTATTAAACTTCTTAACTCCTTAACTTCTCTAACTTCTTAACTCCTTACAATAGCACCTGCGGCGCTTGACCATCTCCGGGTGCAGCGGCTTCCACTGCGACAGTTCACGAACGTTGTCCTCCAACTGCGGGCCCGTCTCAGCCCAGCGGAATCCATATTTATTATAAATAGGAATGAGGTCTTCGAAGAACAACGCGTTCACGCCATAGCCCTGCAAGTCGGGACGCACGGCAATCAACAGCATCTCGGCATTGTCCTCACACTTCCACTTCAGCGCCTTCAACAGATGATACCACCCAAACGGCCACAGGCTGCCATCCGCCTTGCGCATGGCCTGCGAAAGAGCGCCCATCGTAACGGCAACGCCTACGACGTTGTCCTTCTCATCCACGACGACAGGCATTAGGTGCAAGTCAACAACGGGCAGGTATTTGTGTACGAACTCGTCCACCTGCTCGTCCGAGAATCTGGTAAATCCGAACAACGGCGCGTAGGCCTCGTTCAACAAGTCGAAGACCTTCTTGCCATAGTCCTCGCGAACCATTCGGCTAGTGACCTTGATGACCCTCAGCCCCATCTGTTCCCTGCAATACTGGGCTACGCGCTGGTATCTGGCGGGAACCTCCTCAGGCACATTGATGCGAATCTGCACCCAGTCTACCTCCTTCTCCAGCCCTAAAGCCTCCATGTGGCGGGGATAGTAGTTATGGTTATAGATGGTGTTGGGCGAACCCATCATGTCGAAATCTTCAACCAGCATACCTTCCTTGTCGAAGTCGGTAATGCCCAGCGGCCCCTGTATGCGCGTCATGCCATACGACCGTCCCCACTCGGAAACAGCATCTATCAAGGCTCGCGACACGTCCTGGTCGTCAATGAATTCTATCATCGAGAATCGCACGCATTTCGTCTGCCACTTCTCATTGGCACGCTGGTTGATGATGCCCACGATGCGACCTACAGGCTTTCCGTCCTGATAGGCCACGAAGGGCTGGAGACGCAATGCGCCCTGCTCGGCCTTTATCTTTTCCGGGTCAATCTGCGCACGGACCTCGCTCCGCATGTCAGGCACATATTGCGGACAATCGCGATAGATGCGGTCGGTCAGATGAACGAAATCATTCACCTCCTTCCGGCACGTCACTTTTGTCACCTCTATCTTATTCATCCGTTGTTCTTTTTATTTAATTGCGCGCAAAGGTACGAATTTTTCCCCATTTAACAACGTTTTTTCCCTTCTTTTTTCCTTCGCAACCCAATTCTTACCCATTATTAGGTACATTTCGGACATTCGCACCCTGCAAACATCCATCAATATCCAAGACTCTCACCTACCAGCACGACGGCATGGCGGCCTCGCGGTGAGTTCCTGAGGAAGTGGACGTAGTTGCAGATGGATTCGGGCGAGTTGCAGTTATGACACACGCCGTCCGTCTGGCAAGGAGTCTTGATGTCGAAGCGTGCTGCGTTGATAGGCGATGCCGTGCTGCGGGCCCTGGCAAGAGCAGCCTCCACGTTCTGCGCCACCTTGTTCAGGCCGATGATGAAAATCACCTTCTTAGGTCCCCACGTGATGGCAGCCACGCGATTGCCGTTGCCGTCGATGTTCACGATGACACCGTCCTCAGAGATGGCGTTGGCACTGGACAGATAGACATCTGCCGAGAACGCCCTGAGATACATCGCCTGCTTCTCCTCCGGCGTTTCTACGAGGTCGCGGTCGAGCACCTCCAGCGTGCCGCGACCCTTGAGATACTGCGGAATCCCCATATCGCGGACAGTCATCGTGCCGCCCCATGTCACACTACTTCCGTCCTCAATGAGTTCGGAAACTTTCTTCACAGCCTCTTCAGCCGTCGCACAATAGAATCCCTCTATGTGGCGACGCTTCAGGTTCTTGATAATCGTCTGAGCCAAACGCTCATTTCTTTGTTCTTGTGGTGTCATAACGTAAATATATTTTATTAATATGCGAGATATATTCTTTTGTGGGTCAGACGCGGAAGCGGATATAGGCGCGGTCGTCGAAGGAGTTGTTGCCAGGGAGGAAGGCTTTAGTGGCCTTGAAAGTCCCGATGTTGAGCGGGTCGTCGCGGCGCTGCTGCTCGAGGCGTTGCTCGGAGTCGGCGAGTGTCGGCAGTAGAAAGGGATAGCCGTCGGAGGCGAGGACGATTTCCCAGGGTTGGAAGTCGAGTGTGATGACGCGCACGTATTTTTGTGGTATGGGGAATCCGTCGATGACAGCATAGGTTTTGTTTTGCTGTTGCATGGTTTCGAGCATGTGTGGAATGATGGCGTCACGTGCGGTGTCGTGATGGAGGAAATGTTCGGCGGGGAGATTGCTTCGCTTGATGATGTCGGCACGCTGCTCGGCAAGTTCCTGTTCGCAGGGCTTGGGATTGTCGTAGTATTGTCCGCCAACGAGACAGTGGCAGTCGCCAATCATCCATATCTCGCGGTTGAGACGGCTATAGACGACGGCGGATGCGGTGAGGCGCTCCTCTGGATGGAGGGCGAGTCGCTGGATGTCGCTACGGCTGTAGTGACGTGCGACGGCCGTGGTGACGCCATTGCAGAACTGGCGACAGGTGAGGGTGCCCTTGGCATGACATATGTAGCGGCTGACAAGTTGCATGCAGTAGCGTCCGTTGGAGCGGAAGAAGCTAAAGCGGCGGTCGGTCTTTGACGTGGAGCCGTCGATGACGGCAATATAGTCACGTGTGATGACAATGCCGTCCTCGCATTTCTTTATAGGACTCTTGGGGATAATGCTTTGTTCGATGATTTCCATGCGGCAAAGGTACAAATAAGCGAGCAAAATGCAAAATTAATCACAGATTTTCTTTGTTCTTTGCGCATTTATTTGTAGTTTTGCAGTCGAATATGAAGAAAGGACTGTTGGCACTGTCGCCCCTTGGGGTATTTGTGGTGATGTATCTGGTGACGAGCATCGTGGCAGGGGACTTCTATAAGGTTCCCATCACGGTTGCATTCATGGCGGCTTCGATGTATGCCGTCATGGTGTGTGGCGGCATTCCGTTGCGCAAACGCATCGACATCTACAGCCGCGGCGCCGGTACAGGGCAGATGATGCTGATGATCTGGATCTTCATCCTTGCAGGAGCCTTCGCCCACTCAGCGAAAGTGATGGGGTCAATAGACGCGACGGTGAATCTGGCACTGGCCGTGCTGCCGTCACAGATGTTATTGGCAGGATTGTTTCTAGCCGCCTGTTTCATATCGCTGAGCATCGGCACGAGCGTAGGCACCATCGTAGCATTGACACCTATCGCGGCAGGCGTGGCGACACAGACGGACACATCGGTGGCACTGATGACGGCAGTGGTCGTCGGTGGCTCGTTCTTCGGCGACAACCTCTCGTTTATCAGCGATACCACCATCGTAGCCACCCAGACGCAGGGCTGTAAGCTCTCCGACAAGTTCCGTGTCAACTCGTTCATCGTCATTCCCGCGGCAGTAATCATACTGGTGGTTTACGTCTTCATGGGACAAGGTATGGCGTCGTCCGCCAACGTGCACGACATCGAACTGCTGAAAGTACTTCCCTACCTCATTGTTCTGATAACGGCCATTTTCGGTATGAATGTGATGGCGGTGCTGGCGCTGGGCATTCTGCTGACGGGTGCCATCGGTATGGTGCAAGGGGCGTACGACGTGTTCGGATGGATGCAGGCCATGGGTCAGGGCATTATCGACATGGGGGAACTCATCATCATCACCATGATGGCCGGCGGACTGCTGGAAATCATCCGTCACAACGGCGGCATAGACTACTTGATAGAACGGTTGACGCGACACATCAGCACGAAACGCGGTGCGGAGCTGTCGATAGCGGCACTGGTGTCGCTGGTGGACCTGTGTACGGCGAACAACACGGTGGCCATCATCACCGTCGGCGGCATAGCCAAGCACATTGGCGACCGCTATGGCGTGGACAACCGCAAGGCGGCTTCGATACTCGACACGTTCTCGTGTATGATGCAGGGCGTGATACCCTACGGCGCGCAGTTGCTGATGGCTGCCGGACTGGCAGGACTGAACCCTGTGGCCATTATACCTTATTTATATTATCCGCTGGCCATCGGCATGGCGGCATTGTTCTCGATACTTTTCAGATACCCTAAACGATACTCATAATGGACATTATTCAACGAAACATAGAACGGCTCATCTACTTGGACGACCCCGCCGACCGCGAGGCCATAGAGCCCATGAGCGAGTGGAAATGGCAACAGCTGTATAAGACGGTGGAGGCATACGGACTGGGGCCGTGGATAGTTGCCGGCATGCTGGCATATGCCGACGACTTCATGTTGCAGCCCTCCCCTGCCCTGCGCGACAAACTGTTGGCACTGGGCGGTGAGAAGAATCCCGAACGGCTGGAACGCTACGAGCTGGCAATGGAACGCGCGAAAGGCACACTGCATAAACTGAAACCGCAGTCGGTAAAGGCCTATGCCAGCGACTTGCTGCATACCATCAGGAACATCGAGGAATAATCCCCCTACTCCATCCTATGACACCTACGCGGCCTAGTGATGTTTGAACCGGATTTCGCGTAGGTTATGACGGCCCATGAAACGGCTCTTATCGACGAAACCGTTGATGCCCACGATGCGACCCTTGGCGGTGTATTGCCACATGGTGAAGTCGCGGTTGTCGGCTAACACGGGCGGTTCGTCGGTGTACATGGCGACCATCAGTGGATAGTCGTCAATTTTGCCTTGCAGATGGCGGTTGTAGAAATTGCGGAAGGTATAGAGCAAGGGTTTCTGGTGGTAAACCTCTTCTACGAGATCGAGGAAGTAGAACAGCGAGTCGCAGAAGACGTCGGTGGACAGTCCGCCCGTCGACTCGATATCAATCATCGGGATGAGGTCCTGTTCGCCCGGCAGGCACTGTGACATGAAGTTGAGCAATTGTCGGCGTTGGTCGGTGAGCGGACGGTAGAAATGGTACGAGCCGACCTTCAATCCATGACGGTGAGCCATTTGGATGTTTCGCTCGAAGGTGGCATCAATGCGGTCGCCACCCTCGGTAGCCTTCAGATAGACGTACGACATATTGGTGCGCTCGCCCACGGTTTCCCAAAACACGTTGCCCTGATAGTGGCTGATGTCGATGCCGTGAATATGGTTGCACGTATCCTCACACTGGAGGTAGGGGTTGCGTTCCTCTACCGTCACGGTGTCCTCAGACACGATGTCTTGCGCTGAGATGTGTGTTGCAAATAGCAATAATAATGTACTAAAAATAATCTGTATCTTGTTCATTTGAGTCGTTGTATTTTAAGTTGGTAATTGGTGCCGTTATACGCAATGCGCATCACCCTGAGGATGTCGTCGTCGGTGGGAGAAATCGCCAATGCCACATGACCCATCGTGCGACGGAGATTGATTTCGACGCAGGGATGGAGGAGGCATCTTCCCTTTTCCGTTTTTTCCATACTGTCTTCCCTCACTATCATCATGTCAACTCCGAAGGGTCCACGGTAATCGCCAAGGTCAAGAGACGTGGTTATCTTTTGCTCAATGGAACCGAGCAAACACACTGGTATATAACGACTTATAATTTCTCGTTTAGCAGACTCTGTTGCCAGGATATTTCCCTCGTAGGCACCATTGACAGTATGGAATAACGAGAGTCCAAGGTAGTGGATGCCACTGTCGTCGACGCAGAATTCCATACCGAAATCGCGCACCTTATTATATAGTGGCTCGACCATCACCGAACCCTGTTGTACAACCACATTACGAAACCATCCAGCCTGCATCTGGAAGGGTGTGCGCTCAGTGCTGAGGAAACGAAGTCCTCGTCCACTCGACGACCAGGGAGCCTTCATGACCACCTGACCATAACGCGCCAAAAGCGTCTCGACCTCATCGGCCGTCGTACACTCGAAGCTCTCGCCCACCGTGCCGTCCATCTGTAACAGCGGCAAGAGTTGGGAGGCCGTGCGACGGTGCGACAACTGTCGGATATGGGCAATCTGTTCCTCCGAAGGCATCAGCGCAGGGGCGATGCCGGCACGCTTTAACGAGGCACGTAAGGCGAGGTTCCAACCCCAGGGAAGCACGTCGGTCATCTGGTCGGAGTAAACAGACAGTTTAGCGGAAGTAAACCGCTCGTTTACTACCGGTAGATCTCGACACCCTAGGAGGCGCAGTCGGTGAGCCACCCGTCGGAAGGCTTTTTCGGCACTTTCGACGTGGTCCACCAGCACTTTGTCACCTTCCTCGGCCCACAACGCCGGCAGGAAACCAAGGTCGGCCCTGAGCTGTCGTCCAGCATGGGGTGCAGTGAAGTTTGCCAGATTGCTGGCCAATGCTATGTCGTGTTCCGGATTGAATACAAGCAGTTTCATTTCGGCCGCGAAGGTACAAAGATTTGAGTGAAATACAAAGGAAATCACGTTTTTTCTTTTATTTCCCACCGGTTTTCTTGGTTATGTCAATTCTTTTATGTAATTTTACCGCCCAAAAGCTAATAAATATTGAAAATATGAAACCAGTAAAGATATTAAGCGTCGACGACGAGCAGGACCTTGAGTTGCTGCTGACACAATATTTCCGTCGCGAAATACGTAAGGGAGAATACCAGTTTTTCTTTGCCCACAACGGTCTGGAGGCCCTCACCCTTTTGTTGCGTGAGAAGGATATCGACATCATTCTGAGTGATATCAACATGCCGGAAATGGACGGTCTGACACTGCTCACAAAGGTAAACGAACTGCAGAACCCCGCCCTGAAGTGCATCATGGTATCGGCTTATGGCGACATGAACAACATCCGTTCGGCCATGAATAACGGAGCCTTCGACTTTGCAACAAAGCCCATCGACCTCGACGACCTCAGTTTGACCATCAAGAAGGCCATCGAGCAGATAGAGTATATCAAACAGTCGCAGGAGGAACACACGCAATTGGAGTCGCTGAAGACCGACCTCGCAGTAGCAGGAGAAATCCAGCAGGCCATCCTGCCACGTATCTTCCCGCCATTCCCCGAGAACGAGCACGAGCTCGACCTGGCGGCTATGATGACCCCGGCAAAGGATGTCGGAGGCGACTTCTACGACTTCTTCCGCATTGACGACGACCATATTGGACTGGTGATGGCCGACGTATCGGGAAAAGGTATTCCCGCCGCCATCTTCATGGCCGTCAGCCGTACGCTCATCCGCACCATTGCCCTGCAGGGTTACGATCCCGGCGTGTGTCTGACGAAGTCGAACGACCTGCTGTGTAAAGAGAGCGTTGAATCGATGTTCGTCACCGTGTTCTACGCCATCTACAACATTCGCACCGGTGAGATAGACTATTGCAATGGCGGTCACAACGCGCCTTACATCCTCAAAGCCAACGGACAGGTGGAGATGATGCCCATGAGCCAGAACTGTCTGGTAGGAACCGTCGACGGTTGGCAATATACCAGCGCCAAGACCCAGTTGGGCGTTGGCGATACGTTGCTGATGTACACCGACGGCGTCAATGAAGCCTTCAACAGCGACTTCCAAGAGTATGGCGAAGACCGTATGGAGCAACTGTTGCAAAAACACAACGGCGACGACTGCCGCACCCTCATCGAAGCACAAATGAGCGACGTCAAGGCCTATGCCGGCGACGCTCCGCAAAGTGACGACATCACCATCATGGCCCTGAAGCGAAAAGCATGAACAAAACCGGCAAAATCATCTCCGCAATAGCCATTATAGCCGTCATCCTGCTAGGACACCACGTCTACTTGGTTAGTTCCACTCGCGATGAACTCGTCGAGAAGAATCAGGAACTGCAGGAAAAGCTTGACAAACTCACCAAGGAGGAGAAACGTTCGGTGGTGATGCAGAGCGTCAATGCCCAGATGGAGGAGATTGCCAACGAGGAACGCCGCATCAGTGACGAACAGCGCGAGGAGGCCATCGCACAGACGAAAGTTGCCGAAGAGATGCGCCGTAAGGCCGAGATAGAGCGCCAGAATGCCCTCGTCGCAGAGCAACGCGCCGTGGAAGCCTCCGAAGTAGCCCGAAGTCAGCAGAAGATTGCCGAAGAACAGCGCAGTCAGGCCGAACAGTCAAAGCGTATTGCCGACACCCTGACGTACATCAGTCTCGCCCGAACTCTCGGACAGACGGCTATCACACAGTATAAAGCCGATCACCACGACATTGCTGACTTGTTGGCATATACCGCCTGCCTTTTTACCGACCGCTATCGGGGCGACATCTATGCACCAACCGTCTATCAGGCGCTGGCAATGACCAGTCAGAGCAAGACTGTCTGGCATAAACATAAAGGCATCATTACCGATGTTGCCTTTTCCGACGAGAAATCGGGCTATATGCTCACCTGCAGTACTTACGGCGAGCTCATGAAGCACACCAACTTCGAGAGCGGAAAACTGAATAGCGAAATGCTTGTAAGCAATCCCCGCTACGATTTCCGTGACCTCTTCATCGACCGGCCCAGCAACACCACCTACGCCCTGAGCCGTTCAGGTCATCTGGTCATTGTTGATAAAAACAAGAAGGTTCAGGCAATCGAGATTAACATACCGAAGCCCAAGGACTTAGATGTCAGCGGCGACCAGTTTATCATCTTCTGCGAATCAGGTATGGCGCTGTTCGATACCCAAAGCCGTACTATTGTTCAGGAAAAGAAGCTACCCTTCCAGATAGAATACATGACCCGCTACCAGAACTACCCCGTGGCTTTCGACCGTCAGGGTAACATGCACTTGATAAAAGGCTTTAACAACATCGAGACCAGCCGCGTTCCGGTGAAGGGTCAGGTGACGGCCTTCGCAGAGTCGAAGAACCAGCATCTCATAGCTTACGGCATGCGTGATGGCACCATCTACCTCTTCAATGCCAAAGGACAACAGACCCGTCTTGTCGGGCATCAGTCGCGCATCTCAAAGCTGAAGGTCGATGGCATTCGTCTCTACTCGTCAAGTTTCGACGGCACAATGAATCTCTGGCTCACCAACGCTGCCAAGATTGAACCGATGACGCTCTTCACCACCCGTGGCTGGATCATCAATTTCACCTTCGACCTGAAGAAGACCCACGTATGGTCAGGCGATCAGAACGGCAATCTGACACAGGCCCTCATCTCCGTTTCACAGATGCAAAAGCGTCTGCAGGCAAAACTGAAGCGTAACCTGACGCGCGAAGAATGGAACTACTACGTAGGCCGTAACGTGCCTTACGAGGAAGTCAAAGGAAAGGAGGCCAGCCGATGAAACGCCTGTCCCTCATCATCCTTTTCCTTGGGTCAATTCTCAATTCGTTACACGCCCAGGGCATCCCCTACCTGCGTAACTATCCTGCCACCGAATACATGGCTCACAACCAGAACTTCGACGTCATTGCCGCTGACGACGGCACGGTCTATGTCGCCAATTTCGAAGGACTGCTCTACTACGACAATGCCGACTGGCGTATCATCCACTCGCCGGGCATAAGCCGTATCACCGCCGTTTTCCAGGACCCCAACGGCGTGCTCTGGACCGGTGGATACAACTATTTCGGCTATCTCAAGATCGATCAGCGCGGCAACCTCCATATGCATCCCTGTAACGCCACTACACCCTTCCACGGCGAGGTACAGTGGATATGGCAGGAGAACGGCAACATTTTTTTCCTTGCCAGCAATAAGGAGATTTATGCTGTCCACAACGACACCTACCAATTGGCGCCAGGCAAGTCCTGTCCCACTTCCAATCGCAAGAACTATGCCATCGACGCTAACATTGAGATTACTCAGGTGGAAGACCTCGAGGACGGTCTGCAGGCACTGTCCACCAACGGCGACGGCGTCATCTTCGTCGACCCCGATGGCCGTGAACTGTTCCGTATCACCGAACAAAACGGTCTCTGCTCCAACAATGTCAGCCACATGGACTACAACCGCCACGGGCTGCTCTGGGGTGCTACCGACAACGGTATCTTCTGCATTGCATTCCCCTCCATCTACATGCATTTCACCTCCTACGAGGGACTGCGCGGCGAGGTACTGTCCCTTAAACAGCTGAACGGTCATCTCTATGCCGGAACGCTCAGCGGACTCTACCGTCTCGAAAAAAAGAAATTCCTACCCGTTGCCAACATCACCCATGCCTGCTGGCAACTCGCCAATCAAGGCAATACTTTGTTGGCGGCAACGGCAAACGGCGTCTATCGCGTTACGCCCGACAACCAAGCCGCCCGACTCACGTCCAACAACACCATGTCGTTGCTTGTCGAACAGGACGGCAGCTTCTATGGTGGCGGCATCGAAGGCGTCTACCACTATAATAACGGACAAAGCAAGCCACTGAACGATATCGTGAAAGTCGTGAAGATCGTGCGCGACCCGTCGGGCAGCATCTGGTTGCAGAACCTCTACGGCAAACTGTGGCGCGACAAGGGTTCGGGCGTCTTCGAACCATTCACCCAAGACGGCAAAGACGAAATATCGACACTCGTCGACTTCGGCGACAAACTCATGTCCATCAGCATCAATACCACAACCCCCATCGGCTATCCCGCGTTCTCCTATCATGACACGCAGGACGTCACGTGGCTCACCGACAACAAGGGCAAAAGCCTCTACGCCTATAAGAACGGGACACGTAATGCAGAGCAGTCTGCATTCGTCTATCCGCTCATGGACTACTCCGTCCGCGCCATGCTCACCGACGGCAATCTCCTGTGGATAGGCGGCGACAAGGGCGTCAACATCGTCAACCGCAATTTCAAGGAAACATCCAAGAGCGCAAAGCCCCGACTGCTGCTTCGCTCCATCCTGCTGCGCGGCGACAGCGTCATCTGGGGTGGCTACGGCCCACAGCCACACAAACTCGACGAACTGCCGAGCATCGAACACCACATCGTCTTCAACTACTCCATCGACTTCCCGTGCCTGCTGCTCCCGACGCAGTACCGCACCCGCATTAACGGCGGCCACTGGTCGCCATGGGAATTCTACACCCGCGAAGAGTTCAGCAACCTCACCTACGGCAAATACATCTTCGAGGTACAGGCCCGCGATGCCTTCGGACAGGTGTCCGACATCGTCAGCATCAACTTCAGCATCGCAGCACCACTCTACCTCCGATGGTACATGATACTCCTCTACCTGCTCCTGGCGGCCATCGTCGTCTACGCACTCCTCCAGCTCCGTCTGCGCCGTCTCGAGAAGGATAAGCAACGCTTGGAGAACCTCGTGCAGGAACGCACCACCGAAGTTGTCCGTCTGGAGAAGATGGCCACGGTGGGTAAGCTCACTCAGGGACTCATCGACCGCATCCTCAATCCCCTCAACTACATCAACAACTTCTCGAAGCTCTCGCAGGGACTGGTTGGCGACGTAAAGGCCAACGTCGAGGACGAAAAGGAACACATGGATCCCGACAACTACGACGATACCATCGAAGTGCTCGACATGCTCAAGGGCAACCTCGAGAAAGTCAGCGAGCACGGTGCCAATACCACGCGCACGCTGAAGGCCATGGAGGAAATGCTCAAGGACCGTTCCGGCGGCATCATTCCCATGCTGCTCAATCCCATCCTCCAGCAGGACGAGCAGATGGTCAACACCTATTTCGAGAAGGAGATTGCCCAGGATGCCATCCGCGTCGTTTTCGACATCCCCAAAGAGGATATCCACATCAATGGCAATGCCGAACAGCTCAGCAAGACCTTCATGAACATTCTCGGCAACGCCGTGTATGCCGTCGTGAAACAGCGCAAGCGCCACCCCGACACGCCCTACCAGCCCGAAGTATCGCTGCGTGTCACCCTCGAAGCCCAGCAGGTGCGCCTCGTATTCCGCGACAACGGCATCGGCATCGAGCAGACCATTATCGACAAGATTTTCGACCCCTTCTTCACGACGAAGACCACCAGCGAGGCCGCCGGTGTCGGACTCTACCTCTGCCACGAAATCGTACAGAACCACGGCGGCACCATCAGCGTCCAGTCCGTGAAACACGAATATACGGAATTTACGATTAACCTTCCGCGAACTAAGAATTGAGAGTTATGACTGATATTGAACAATTAAAACAGCAGTTGCAGCAACAAGAGAAGCTGGCCTCGCTGGGCATGCTCAGCGCCGGCATTGCACACGAGATACAGAACCCACTGAATTTCGTCATCAATTTCAGCAAGATGTCCAACAAGCTGTTGCGCGACCTGACGGAAATCATCGACGACAATGCCGACAAGCTGTCAGACAACGACCGTGAGGACGTGGCCGACATCATGAACGGCCTGCACGACAACATGGCGAAGATCGTCGAACACGGCGAACGAGCCATCAGCATCATCCAGGGCATCCTCCTCGTCTCGCGCGGCAAGGAGGACGAGTTCCTGCCCTCCGACGTCAACCGCATCGTCCACGAGTACGTCTGGCTCTCCTATCACGCCATGCGCGCCAAGGACAAGACGTTCAACATCACCATCCACGAAAACCTTCAGGACGGCCTGCCACTGATGATGGTCATACCGCAGGACCTCAGCCGCGCAGTGCTCAACCTCATGAACAATGCCTGCTATGCCGTCCACCAGCGCACGCTCAGCGAAGGCGACGACTATCATCCCGCCATCGACGTCACCACGGCCATGGACGGCGACCAGCTCACCATCACCATCGCCGACAATGGCGAAGGCATGAGCGACGACGTCAAGGCCCGCCTCTTCGAGAACTTCTTCACCACCAAGCCCATCGGCAAGGGTACCGGCCTCGGCATGAGCATTACCCGCGACATCATCGAACAGAAACATCACGGCCGTCTCACCTTCGAGTCCACGCTCAATCAAGGCACCACATTCACCATCACCATTCCCGTCAGGAAATCATGAACAAACGACTATACCTTATTTTATTGTTCTTCGCCATCACCATGACGTCGGTGGCACAGACGGAAGACGAACGCTATCGCGCCATCTACGACCAGGCCGAACAGGACTACAGCATCGGCAGAATTGACGATGCACGCCGGACGCTCACCGCCAACATGAACAATTTCCCCCTCAGTCTCCGACTCAGTGCCTACCGTCTGCTGTCGCTCTGCGAACTGACCCTCGACAACACCGATGCCGCCGAGCGCTGCGTACAGCTCATGCTCGACATCAATCCCTACTACAGCACCACACTCTCCGACCCACAGCGCTTCATCGATATGGTCGAGAGCCTCAAGGCCGGTCGCACGGCCACCATCACCACGGCATCCAGTCAGGCAGAGTCGCTCAACGAGGTGCCTGTGCCCACTACCCTCATTACGCGTGAGATGATTCAGGACTGCGGCGCCCGCAACCTGCAGGAGGTGCTGGTCACCTACGTCCCTGGCATGAATATCGTCGACGGCAACGACGACATCAACATCGCCATGCGTGGCATCTACAGCAACGGACAGGAGAAAATCCTCATCATGCTCAACGGCCACCGGCTCAACAGCTTTGCCACCAACATCGCCGCACCCGACTTCAGCATGTCGCTCGACAAGGTGCGCCAGATTGAGGTGCTGCGCGGTCCCGCATCGTCACTCTATGGCGGCGTATCACTCACCGCCGTCGTCAACGTCATCACCCTTCCCGGTGCCGAAGTCGACGGTGTCGAAGCCCGTGTCGGAGCAGGCAACTACGGACAGATCATGGGCAACGTCATGTTCGGCAAACGCTACTTCGACCTCGACCTGCTCATCTGGGGCAACATCTACAAAGCCAGTGGCGAAAGCGTCTATATTCCAAAGGAAGAAACCGGTATGCAGATGATGGGCGGCGACGTCACCATCGGCGGCATCGGTCCCAAGCCCAGCTACGACGTCGGCATACAGATGAAGTACAAGAACCTGCAGTTCTTCTTCAACTCGGCTTTCTCGCAGGTCACCTCCCCCTTCACCATGAGCTACACCTTCTCGCCGTACACTTTCGACAAATATCGTACCTTTAACGGCCTCCATCCCGGATTCACTACCCTCTCCCACCATGCCAATCTCAGCTACGGACAACAGGTCGGCAACGTCTATCTTCGCGGGACCGTCACCTACGACAACAGCGACCTTACCCACTATCAGGTCATCAGCGAACCCGAAGTCACCGCTTTGGCCGCAGTGCTCCCCGTCCCCCAATCCGTCCAGCAACAGCTGAGCGGCACCCAAGGCATCTCGCGCTACATCAACGGACAGGAACACACCCTCGGCGGAAAGCTGCAGGGCGACTGGAACTACATCGACAACGGTACCCACCGCGGTCTGCTCACCTTCGGTGCCGAATACAGCTACTTCCAGCTCGACGACGTCCGCTACACCTTCGGTTACAACTTCACCAAGCTCACCACCGAAAACGACACCATCCCCATGCTCGGCAAAGGCCACGAGAGCAACCTCAACGGCTTCATCCAGCTCAAGCACCACTGGCGGTCGTTCATCCTCAATGCCGGTCTGCGCTTCGACTACAAAAACCGCTACGACGGCTCCAAAATCCGCGAGTTCTCACCACGTCTCGCACTCATCTATCTCCAGCCCAAGTGGAACGTCAAGCTCTCCTATTCCAAGGCCTTCATCGACGCACCATACTTCTATCGCAAAATCAACCTCTTCCTCGCATCCATGTTGGGCTATACGCAGTATGCCACCGAACTCGCCCCTGAGACACTCAATTCCTGGCAGCTCACCTTCGGTGCCACACAGTGGATTCCCGGACTCGACCTTGAGGTCAACGCATTCTACAACTACGCCAAGGACCTCATCATCCCGCAGCTCATCGAACATACCAACACTGGTTTCATCGATACCTACGGACTCGAATTCTCCGCTAAATACCAGCGTAGGCGCTGGTCGGCAAACCTCAACGCCACCATTCAGGACGTCAGTCAAAACAAACAAGCATACACCTCCTACGACTACGCGCTCAACATCCCCGTCGTCACCGCCAACGGCGTCGTAGCCTGGCAGGCCTCGCGCGACCTCCGTCTCCATGCCCATATCGGTTTCGAGGGACGCCAGCACTACTCCTATCTCAACATCCTCCCGTATGGTGTCTATACCAGCACTATCAACATGTGGGCCGACTATATGATGAGGCTTACCGAATATGAGCAGACCCCCAACCCCGACCCCGCCGTCATCGCAAAATATGAGGAGCAGATTGACTACTTCGTGACGTATGCCAATGAGATTAAGCCCACGCTGTATTCCGAGGACACCCTCCCTGCCCGCGTCCTCTTCGACGTCGGCGCCAGCTATCATCTCGGCAATGTCACCTTCACCCTCGACGTCAAGAACCTCCTCAACCACTCCTACCGCCAGAGCGGCATGTCCACATGCCTCGTCCCACAGCGCGGCCGTTGGTTCATGGGCACTGTCGCCTACAAGTTCTGACGCACGATGACGCTGCCGCTGGCCTGATGCGTTGCCAGTATCAGCACCTCGGCAATCTGTACGTGCTCAGGAGCATTGGCGGCATATACGGCAACGTCGGCTATGTCGTCACCCGTCAGGGGTTTGATGCCTTTATATACCGTGGCGGCCCGGTCGTTATCACCGTGGAATCGGACATTGCTGAAGTTCGTCTCCACCAGTCCGGGCTTCAGGTTCGTCACGCGGATGGCGGTATTGGCCACGTCGATGCGCAATCCGTCGGAGAGCGCTTTCACGGCAGCCTTCGTGGCACAATAGACGTTACCGCCGGCATAGGCTGCATCGCCTGCCACGGAACCGACATTGATGATGTGTCCGCGATTGCGCGCCACCATCCCCGGCACTACGAGGCGTGTCATCGTCAGCAGCCCCTTGATGTTCGTGTCGATCATCGTTTCCCAGTCGTCATAACTGCCCTCATACTCCGGTTCCAGCCCCAGCGCCAGTCCGGCGTTGTTCACCAGCACGTCTATCTCCTGCCATTCTGCCGGCAATTCATGGATGTACTTCGTCGCCTTCTCGCGGTCTCTCACGTCGAACGCCAGCGTCAGCACCTTTGCGCCCTTCGCCTCCAGTGCCTTACGAATCTCCGACAGTCGCTGTTCGTTTCTGCCAGTCAATATCACCTTGTCGCCATTCTCGGCAAACTTCTTTGCACAAGCAAGTCCTATCCCGCTTGTTGCTCCAGTAATCAATACAGTCTTGTTCATAATTTTTATGTTAGTAATTAAATCCATGTTAGTTTTCTCCACACTCCCTCCAGCGGTCCGCGAGGATGGCTGCTAAACCAATAGCGCGCGAAGAGATACTGGCAGACGACCATTCCGCATCCCACCATCACGGCGTAGGTGACGCCTAAGAGGCGGTAGTACGCCAGACCGTAGCCACAGAAGATAAAGCAGCCGACGATGGACTGCAATAGATAGTTCGTCAGACTCATCCTTCCGAAGATGCACAGGTGACGGAGCACCCGGCGCACACCCTCGAAAGCATACCAGGCTGAAACAACGGCCGAGACAATCATCAGCAGGATGATGAGGTTGTAAATCGGCTTGAGCCACGATTCTAAAGCGCCGAAATCCACAAAACTCAGCGCGATGACGATAATGGCAGAGCAAATCAGGATGTTATGCCATATCTTCAGATTTCGACCCTCGTTATAAAACAGTCGCTGGCGTCCTAACTGCATGCCGAGGATAAACAGGCAGAGCAGCTGCGTCAGTCGGCCGCTGAAGACGTTGAAGCGGAAGTTCACCTCAAATCCGTACCGCAGGTTGATGAGGGCATTTTCCCAGAACGTCCCATGCGCATGCGTGTTGCAGATCTTGTCGTACAGTTCCCACATGGTGCTGTGGTCGACGGTGGTGCCCGTCAGCAGACAGAACAGCTCTACAGGCTGGATGGCCAGCAGGATGATGATGGTCCACACCCATTTCGACGGCAGATAGCTGATGGGGATCAGCAGCAGGCCGTAGCTCGCATAGAGCATCAGGATGTCGCCATCGTAGAAGGCTACATTGACGACGCCAAACATAAACAGCAGGCACATGCGCCAGGCAAAGCGCCCCGAGAAGCATTTGCCTTTCTGTTGCTGGTTGTCGTTCATGATGAAGAAACTCAGTCCGAAGAGCATGGCGAAGATGCCGTACATCTTGCCTGATAGCAGCCATGCCAGCACGTCGGCCACCGTTTGGTCACTCGCCAGCGTATGCACTATCGGCTCATCGACGAAGATGTTGAAGTGCTCTACGGAGTGATACAGGATGATGCCGGCCACTGCGATACCTCTCAGGGCATCGGCCACATCGATTCGGGTATTGGGGAGATTGCGGGTTTTATACATATCCTTATTTATATCGTATTAATTGTTTTCTGCAATTCTTCCAGGAATCTGGTGGCGTGCTTACCGTCCATCTGGGCGTGATGGAACTGGAAGGAGATGGGGAGCGTCGTCTTCAGCCAGCCTTTGCGGTAGCGGCCCCAAGCGAGGAAGGGATTGGTGAAGATGCCGCTGTACTGGTTGACGATGCAGTCGAGTTCCGTGCCAGTCACTGCCGATGTGCCGACGATGACGGCTTCATCGTCGAGGATGTCCTGACAAGTCTGGCTGATGGTCTCTGTCAGATGCAGGTAATTGGCATTAAACCGCTCCAGGTCGTCGCTGACGGCAACGTCGCAGAAACTGAGTCCGCCCTTTACGTTGTCCGCTATCACATTAATGGCCATGCGGTCGTATTTGTACAGCTTCCCGTCCTTGGGCAACATGTAAAACTCCTCTATCCCTGAGGCAGCCTTGCCGATGCACCAGCACAGCAACATATTGAATTTTAACCCACGACTACGACTCACCTTACAGAGTCGCGTTACGTCGAAGGTCTTGGTAAGCGTCACCATCGGCATAGGCGACTTCGTCCACAACTCGAAGGCGATGGCTCTATTGGTGTCCTTGGGATTAATTTCCTGTTTCATCGTTTTATTGGTTTTCGACTGCAAGGACGGTGCAAGCCGAGTGCAATAGAGCTCGCTCTTATTGCCGAGGCGCCGCCCGTTCTCGCGGTTTTCAACCGCAAAGTTACACATAATTTCCGAGACTGCCAAACATTTGGGATATTCTGCATAAAAATGTGATAAACTGCATCAGTTGCTGTTGCTCATTCGCTGCTGCTCGGCTTTACCTGCACCTGTTCCTTTATACTTGCTCTTCTGGGCATTGAAGGTATAGCGGATAGAGATGTCCAGACGGTGACTACGGCTTCGTGTTTTCTGCACAGTGTAGAAGAAACCACAATCGTGAGCCATATCCTGTACGCTACGCTGGAACACATCGCTGATGCTGGCACGCAGGCACAGGGCATCATTCTTCAACCAGCACTTCTGTACCACAAAACCGATGTTGTATGAGGGTGAGAGTATACGGAAGTTCAGTACATCGCCCTTGGTCTGGATGTTGGCATTGGCCTCCAACTGCCAGCTGTGCTTAAAGCGGAAGGTGTTGTTCAGGTCGAAGAAGAAGATGGGCTTGGTGAAGACCACATCCGTCTTACCTGTGGCACTACGAGGATCGTCGAACGTCATCGTGTTCCAGAACTTCTGTCCGCCAATGGTCCAGCTGGGGCTATATACACCCCATGTGGGGTTGGCCGAAAGGAAGATGGCCAAATTACGGACGGGGTCGGACAAGTTAGCCTGCTTCATCAGCATGACACCCTCGTTGTTATAGACCATAGGCACCTGTGTGATGGTGTTGTCACGACGTTCGTAGGCTGCAAACAGGTTAATCCACTTCCAACGGGCATTGATGCTCACCTCCTGCATGATAGCATTCTTAAGTTTCGAGTCGCCCTGATTCAGGGTATATGAGTTCAGATAGTAAATACGGTCGTTCAGTGAGCTGTACCTCGGACGTACGGTTTTCATGGTGTAGCTCAGCGAGGTCTGGATAGGGCCAAACTGCTTTGACCATGTGACACTGGGGAAGAACTCGTCCTGATAGCGCGTCATATTGTTCTCGGCATCCAGGTTGTCGATGTAGTCGAAACCTACA